>DASTVH010000426.1:0-5816 GCA_035759195.1 Candidatus Limnocylindrales bacterium | reverse complement strand
AGGCGGCGGCCAGATCGGCGATCGGGGCGAGCTGCGGACTGCGGCCGGCGAGGTCGTCTTCACCGTCGAGGACACGCAGCGTCCGGTCGGGGGGCTCGTCGTCCACCGCGGGGTGCTCCACGGCCGGCTCAAGGTCGGCGACCGCGTGCTCGCCGTCGTCGACGCGGAGCGGCGAGCGCACACGATGCGGAACCACACCGGTACGCACCTGCTGCACCGGGCGCTCCGGAACGTCGTCGGCGAGAACGCCCGGCAGGCGGGATCACTCGTCACCCCCGACTCCCTGCGGTTCGACTTCCCGTTCGACCGGGCGCTCACCGACGCCGAACTGCGGGCGATCGAAACCGAGGTCCGGGCCGTGATCCGCGACGATCGAACCGTCTCCCCGAGCTTCATGACGATGGACGAGGCGATCGCCGCCGGGGCGGACGCCTTCTTCGACGAGAAGTACGGCGAGCGTGTCCGGACGATCCGGGTCGACGGCTACAGCCACGAGCTGTGCGGCGGCACGCACTGTCGGGCGACCGGCCAGATCGGGGGTTTCGTCATCACCGGCGAGCGCTCCATCGGCTCCGGGATGCGACGGATCGAGGCGCTGACCGGCGCCGGCGCCGACGCCTGGCACGACCGCCGGGTCGCCGCGCTCGAGGAGGCGGCGGCCGTCGCCGGGGCCCAGTCGCCCGATGCGCTCGCCGACCGGATCCGCGTGCTCCAGGACGAGCTGCGCGAGACGAAGCGCCGGCTGAAGGCCGGCGGCGTCGCGGGCCTGCCGAAGCCGGGCGAGCTCGCCTCACGCGCCGAGGAGCTGGCGCCGGGCGTCCGACTCGTGTCCCACGCCGGCCCGTACGAATCGGTCGACGCCCTCAAGAGCGCTGCCAGGGA
This sequence comes from Candidatus Limnocylindrales bacterium, assembly GCA_035759195.1. Lineage (GTDB taxonomy): Bacteria > Chloroflexota > Limnocylindria > Limnocylindrales > CSP1-4 > CF-46. The sequence continues at coordinate 4,934 of DASTVH010000426.1, read as the reverse complement.
GGTCCGCTCGATCCTCGGATCGGGTGTCATCGCCCTGGGCCTCGACGCCGAGGAGCCGCAGATCTTCGTCACGGTCAGCGACGACCTCGTCGCCCGCGGCCTGTCGGCCGGCGACCTGGTGCGCGAGGCGGTCGAGCGGATCGACGGTCGCGGCGGCGGCCGGCCGGAGATGGCCCAGGGCAAGGGTAGGAACCGGGACGGCCTGGCGGAGGCGCTCGGCGCGGTCGCGGCGACCGTCCGCGGCGCGCTCGATTCCGTTCGGAACGCCTGATCGGATGGCCTTCTGGCGTCGGATCCTCCAGCGGGACGACGGCGAAGCACTGGCCGCCTGCACGGCGCTCGACATCGGGACGGAGTTCGCGAAGGCGCTCGTCTTCGAGATCGGCGCGGACGGCCACGGCACCGTGCGCGGCGTCGGCCGCAAGCGGCAGGGCCTGTCCCACATGCAGTCGGGCACGGTCGCCGACATCGCCGCGGTCGTCGACAACTGCGCGGTCGCCCTCCAGGAGGCCGAGGAGATGGCCGGCTTCCGGCCGAGCCAGGTCGTGATCGGGATCGCCGGGGAGCTGGTGAAGGGCTTCACGACGACCCACAGCCAGGAGCGCAAGAAGCCGGACCAGCCGATCGGCGAGGCCGAGCTCCAGAAGCTCATCGACCACGTCCAGCGGGAAGCCCTCCGCGAGGCCGAGCGGTCGATCACCTGGGAGACCGGCCTGCCCAACGTCGACGTCCGCCTCGTTCACGCCGCGGTCGTCGGTGCCTCGATCGACGGCTACGCCCTCACGAACCCGGTCGGTTTCCAGGGCCGCCACATCAAGATCGGGATCTTCAACGCGTTCGCGCCGCTCGTCCACCTCGGGGCGCTCCAGAGCGTCGCGTCGCAGCTCGACCTCGAGCTCCTCGAGATCGTCGCCGAGCCGTACGCGGTCGCGCGGGTCCTCGGCTCGGATCAGGTGCGGCAGGCGGGGGCGCTCTTCGTGGACGTCGGCGGCGGCACGACCGACGTCGCCCTCGTCCGCTCGGGCGGCATCGAGGGAACGCGGATGTTCGCCCTCGGCGGGCGGGCGTTCACCAAGAGCCTGGCCGACCGGCTCGACCTGCCCTTTCCGCGCGCCGAGGCGGCCAAGGTCGACTACGCCCGCGGCCTTCCGGTGGAGCGGCGCGACGAGGTCGCCACGATCGTCGCCGACGACGTCGAGGTCTGGGCGGCCGGCGTCGAGCTCGTCATGGAGGAGCTCGGGGGCGGCGACCTGCTGCCGGGTCGGATCTATCTCTGCGGCGGCGGGTCGCGTCTGCCGGAGATCCCGGCCGCCCTGTCGGCCGATCGGTTCTGGCAGGGCCTGTCCTTCGCCCGCTCGCCGGAGGTCATCGTGATGGCCCCCGATCAGATCGAGACGATCACCGACGCGACGGACCTTCTCGTCGACCAGCAGGACGTCACGCCGCTCGGCCTCGCCTACCAGGCGATCGAGCTCCAGACCACCGAGGACCCGCTCGACGCCGTGCTGCGTCGCGTCCTCAGGGCGATGAAGGTCTAGTTCGTGCCGGCGGGATCTCGGGTCACGACGTCGCGGCCGCCCGTCGCCGCGGACTCGACTCAGTCGCGCGCCGGACTCGCCGCGGCGGCGATCCGCGCCACGCGACCGGCGGTCAGGGTCTAGGCTTCCGGCGATGGCATTGGGCACCGTCTATCTCGACGTCGACGACGAGATCACCTCGGCCGCCGCGCGGATCCGCAGCTCGGAGGCAACGCGCGTCGCGCTCGTCGTTCCGTACGGCTCGCGGCTCTCGACGTCGCGGATGAACTTCCGGCTCCTTTCGCGCGAGGCGATCGTCAACAACCGCCGTCTGTCGATCGTCGCGGCCGATCCGGCGACGCGGGCCCTCGCGGCCTCGGCCGGGTTGCCGGTCTTCGCCAGCGTCGCCGAATACGAGACGGCCGGGACCGGGGAGGGCTCGGGAGGAAACGGGGCTTCGGCCGAGGGCGGCGGCGCGGCAGCCGGGGCAGCCGGGGCGGCCGGGGCGGCCGCCGTCGGGCTTGCCGCCTCCGAGACGGTCGTGTCCCCCGCGAGCGAACAGACCGGCGCGCCGCCGGCGTCGACTCCGACGGAGCCCGAGACGGCGCCGCCGACCCGGAAGCGATCCCGGAAGTCCGAGCGGCCGCCCACCGAGCAGACCGAGGCGATGCAGCTGCCGCTCGGCCCGCCGGGCGGGCGGGTGGAACCGGTCGCGTCGGGTGCCGCCGCGGGCGCTGGTTCAGCCGCCGCACTGGGTGCCGCCGCGGCCGGGACCGCCGCCGCGGCCGGGACCGCCGCCGCGGCCGGGACCGCCGCCGCGGGGGCAGCCGCAGCCGAGGGCGCCGCACGCGCGCCACGCGACGGGACAGCGCCAGTCGGCGCATCGGTCCGGGCCGGCGTCCCCCCGCGGCCCTCGGACGAGACGGCGGCGAGCCGCTCGACGAGCCGGGTCACGACGGCACCGCCCGCCCGAAGTCTGCCTCGCATCGGCGGCCTCTCGCTGCCGACGATCGGCACCCCTGCGCTCGTGGCCGCCGCGGCCGGCATCCTCCTGCTGCTCGTGGCCGGGGTCGCGGGCTACGTCTTCCTGCCGGCGGCCGAGATCACCGTCACGCCCCGGAGCGAGGAGATCGGGCCGATCTCGCTCGTGGTCCGGGCCGACCCCGAGGCGATCGCCGTCGACCCCGACGAGGCGGTCGTGCCGGCCCAGCGGCTCGAGGTGCCGGTCGAGGTCAACCAGACGTTCACGACGGCCGGCCGGCGGGTCGAGGAGACGGCCGCGACCGGCGAAGTGACGTTCTCGAACCTCGACTTCACCTCGGCGAACACCGTGCCCGCCGGCAGCATCGTCAGCACCCAGTCCGGCGTCCGGTTTCGGACGAACAGCGCCGTGACGATCGATCGGGCCCGTCTCGTCGGCCTCCAGATCGTCCCGACCGAAGCCGATGTCGGGGTCACCGCCGTCGCCCCCGGGCCGGCCGGCAACGTCGAACCGAACACGATCCTCACGATCCCCGCGGACGAAGACCCCATCACGCTCAAGGTCCGCAACCGGGCGGCGACGACCGGCGGGAGCCGTGAAGAGTTCCCCCAGATCGCCCAGGCCGACATCGACGCGGCCCTCGAGGCCCTCCGCCCGCAGCTCGACGAGGCCTTCGCGGCCGCGGTCGACGGCGGGGCGGGAGCTCCGCAGGGGGCGACGCCCTTCCCGGAGACCGCGGTCCTCGGCGAGCCGGCCCCGACGGTCGACCCGGCCACGCTCCTCGGCCAGGAGGTCGAGACGTTCGACCTCGGCCTCCGGGCGACCGGCACGGTCATCGCCGTCGACGACTCGCCGGTCGAGGCGATCGCCGAGACGCGGCTCCTCTCGAACGTGGGTGCGGACCACCGCCTCGTGGAGGGATCGATCGACATCGACCAGGGCGAGCCGACCGTGACCGGCGGCGAAGTGTCGTTTCCGGTCCAGGCCCGTGCCGAGCGGGTCCGCCTTCTCGATCCCGCCGACCTGCTCGCCCGGATCAAGGGCCGGACCGTCGACGAGGCGGAGTCCATCCTTGCCGCATTCGGTCAGGTCGACATCCGCACCTGGCCGGACTGGGTCACGACGATTCCCGGGCTTGACTCGCGGGTCACGATCGTCATCACCGGCCAGGGCGGACCGGCCGGCGACGATGGATCGGCGGAGCCCTCGACTTCCGGCTCGCCCGAACGGTCGGCGACGCCCGCCGCGAGCGCGTCCGAGGCGGATCCGTCGTCCGCTTCTCCCGCCGCGAGCGGGTCGGCCCCGTGAGGCGGATCCTGGGGGTCGATCTCGGCGAGCGGCGCATCGGCCTCGCGATCGCCGACGACGACGGAGGGCGGGCGCTGCCGCTCGCAACGATCCGGCGCACCGACGACCCGGCGGCGGACGCCGCCGCGATCGGTCGCGTCGTCGCGGAACAGGAGGTCGTGGAGCTCGTCGTCGGCCTGCCGCTCCACGCAGGCGGCGACGAAGGCGGCCAGGCGGAGCTCACCCGGGCGTGGGTGGCTGCCGTCGCGCCGCTCCTCGAACGGCCGATCGTCCTTCGCGACGAGCGCCTGAGCAGCCACCTCGCCGAACGCCGGATCGGCCCGATGAAGCGGGGCCGTTCGGGCGGGCCGCCGACACGCACGCAGCGCGAGGCATGGCGGGCGCGGGTCGATCGCGAGGCGGCCGCGATCATCCTGCAGGACGAGCTCGACGCGCGGGCCGCGAACCCAGGCTCCGGGGGAACCAGCACCGACGATGCCAGGGAGACGCCACGATGACCATCCGCTCCGGCGGACGCCCCCGTGATCGCCACCAGGCCCACCCGATCGAGGAGGATCGGCACGAGGCGCCGTGGGAGCCCGATTACCGCGCCCGCGGCAGCATCGGCCGCGGCGACGGCAACGGCGGCTACGGCCCGGGCAACGGCTACGGTCGGCGCGGCGGGGGAGGGGGCGGCGCAGGCGGGATCCTCCGGTTCCTGCTCTTCGCGGTCGTCCTCGGGGCGATCGTCCTTGCCGTGCTCGTCACGGTCCTCCGGCCGCTGGTCCGCGACGCAGTGATCGGCTGGGCCGGCGACAGCCCGGGCGCCCTCGACGTCCCGTTCGTCGCCGACCTCGTCCGCGAGGACGTCGGCGAGGCGCTGACGAAGCCGGCCTCGACGAACACCGAGCAGGTCGCATTCACGATCGGAGCGGGCGAGAGTGCGTCCTCGATCGCCGCGCGACTCGAGGAGGAGGGCTTCCTGCTCGACAGGCGCGCGTTCGTGATGATCGCCGTCGAACGGGAGCTCACCGAGCGGCTCAAGACCGGGGAGTTCATCCTGCGCCGGTCGATGACACCGGACGAAATCGTCAGCGCGCTCCTCGATCCGCCGGTGATCGCCCAGGTTGACATCGACTTCCGGACGG
>DASTVH010000425.1:0-3860 GCA_035759195.1 Candidatus Limnocylindrales bacterium | reverse complement strand
GGCCTCCACGCGAACGGCTACTCGCTCGTCCGGAGCCTGATCGCGGAGTGGGACCTCGAGCTGACCCGGCCGTACCAGGAGCAGCTCATGGCGACGCTCGGGTCGGAGGCCTGTGCCGCCGCGATCGCCGCCGAGCCGCAGCACGCGCTCGCGACGCTCGGGGAGGTCCTGCTCGCGCCGACGCGGATCTACGCCGGCCCGGTGCTCGCGGTCCGGCGGGCCCTGCGCGACGCGGGCCACGACCTCGCCGGGATCGCCCACGTCACCGGAGGCGGCCTGCCCGGCAACGTGCCGCGGGCCCTGCCGGCCGGCCTCGCCGCCCGACTCGACCCGTTGGCCTGGCGGATGCCGTCGGTCCTCCGTCTGTTCGGGGCCCTCGGCGGGCTCGCCGACGAGGAGCTCCGGGCAGTGTTCAACGGCGGCCTCGGGATGACCGTCGTCGTTGCTCCGGCGGCGGTCGGGCCGGCGATCGAGGCGTTCGCTGGGGAGGGTCTCGAGGCGGCCGTGGTCGGCCGGGTCGTGGAGGCCGGCGGCGGCGCGCGGTACGAGGAGGGAGCCCTCGCATGAGCGGCCGGATCGCAGTCGGCGTGTCCGGTACGGGCTCGAACCTCCGGGCGGTCCACGCGGCGGCGGCCCGCGGCGAGCTTGCCGGCGAGATCGTCCTCGTCTTTGCCGACCGGCCCTGCCCGGCCGTCGACTGGGCGGCGGGCGAGGGGCTCGCGACGGCGATCGTCGGGGGCGGTGACGACGACGCGGTCGCGACGGTCCTGGCCGACGCGGCGCCGGACGTCGTCGTGCTCGCCGGCGACATGCGGATCGTCGGGCCGGCCGTGCTGGCCGCGTTTCGCGGCCGGATCCTGAACACGCACCCCTCGCTGCTGCCGGCGTTCCCGGGCGCCCATGCGGTCGCCGACGCGCTCGCCCACGGGGCGAAGGTCAGCGGCGCGACGATCCATCTCGTCGACGAGACGCTCGACGGCGGTCCGATCGTCGCCCAGGAGGCCGTACCGATCCTCGACGGCGACGACGAGACGAGCCTGCACGAGCGGATCCGTACCGTCGAGCACCGGCTCCTGCCGCGGGCGGTCGGGCTCGCCCTCGCGGGCACGCTGGCGGTCGGCCCGGACGGGCGGCGGGTCGCGGTCGACATCGAAGCGGCCGATGCGGCGGTCCCGGCACCGCGGCGGGCGCTGCTCTCGGTCTACGACAAGTCCGGCCTGGCCGAGTTCGCCCGGCGCCTGGTCGGACTTGGCTTCGAGCTCGTCTCGACCGGCGGGACCGCGCGGGCGCTCCGCGACGGCGGCCTCGCGGTCACCGACGTGGCCGCGGTCACCGGCTTCCCGGAGATGCTCGACGGCCGGATCAAGACGCTCCACCCGCGAATCCACGGCGGGATCCTCGCCGATCGCCGCCTGGCCGATCATCGCCGCCAGCTGCTGGCCGCCGCGATCGCCCCGTTCGAGCTCGTCGTCGTCAACCTCTACCCGTTCGCCGCCGCCGCCGAGCGGCCGGGCATCACCCTCGACGAGCTCGTCGAGGAGATCGACATCGGCGGGCCGTCGATGGTCCGGGCCGCCGCCAAGAACCACGCGAGCGTCGCGGTCGTGACCTCGCCCGCCCGCTACGACGCGGTGCTCGCCGAGCTCGAGGGACGGGGGAGCGTGCCGGCCGCGCTTCGCTCGGCGCTCGCGATCGAGGCGTTCCGCCACACGGCGGCCTACGACGCACGGATCGCGGCCGAGCTGCCGGCCCGGATGGCGGCGGCGGGTGTCGAGCTGCCCGACGAGCCGGGCCTGCCCGGCGCAACCGATCCGTTCCCGGCGAGCCTGACGGTCGCGCTCGAGAAGGTCGAGACGCTGCGCTACGGGGAGAACCCCCACCAGCCGGCGGCCCGCTACCTCCGGGCCGGGTCGCGACCCGGGGAGGGCCCGTTCGCGGTCGGCGGGCGGCCGCTCCAGGGCAAGCAGCTCTCGTACAACAACGTGCTCGACGCGGCGGCCGCGGCCGCGCTCGCCCGGCGGCTCGCGGGGCCGGCCTGCGTCATCGTCAAGCACACGAACCCGTGCGGCGCCGCGGAGCGCTCGACGCTCGCCGAGGCGTGGGCAGCGGCCCTCGCCGGCGATCCCGTCTCGGCGTTCGGTGGCGTGGTGGCCCTGACGCGCGAGGTGGACGACACCACGGCCCACGGCCTCGCCGGCCTCTTCCTCGAGCTCGTCGTCGCGCCCTCGTTCGGGCCGGCCTCCCGCGAGATCCTCGCCGCCAAGCCGAACCTGCGCCTGGTCGAAGACGCCTCCATGGCCGACGGGCAGGCCGCCGCTGAGCCGCCCGACCCGCTCGGGGCGATCCGCACCGCCGGCGGGGCCGTCCTCGTCGGGGCGCCCGACACGGCGCCGGACGATCCCGCGGGCTGGCAGGTGTGCACGACCCGCCACCCGACGGACGCCGAGTGGCGCGACCTCCGGCTCGCGTGGCGCCTCGTCCGGGGCGTCACCTCGAACGCGATCGTCCTGGTCCGGGACGGCGCGCTCATCGGCCTCGGGTCGGGTCAGACGAGCCGGGTCGACGCCGCGCGCCAGGCGGTCGAGAAGGCCCGGGCGATCCGCGGCGATGCCGCCCTGCGCGGGGCGGCCTGCGCATCGGACGCCTTCTATCCGTTCCCCGACGGCGTCGACGTCTGCCTCGAAGCCGGCGTCGCGGCCTTCGTCCAGCCCGGCGGGTCGATGCGCGACGCGGACGTGATCGCCGCCGCCGAGAACGCCGGCGCCGCGATGGTCCTGACCGGGGTCCGGCACTTCCGCCACTGACCCGCCGGCCGACGTGGGCGTGACCCCTTCCGCCGGCCGGGTCCGCGTTGGATACTGCGGCGATGAACACGTCGAACGAGGAGATCGTCAGGCAATACGCCGAGGCGTCGGCCGGCGCCGACGCGGAGGCGCTCGGTCGGCTGCGCCACCCCGAGTGGCAGGCGATCTGGCCGCAGTCCGGCGAGCGGGTCGTCGGGCACGCCAACTTCGCCGAGATCGCCCGCCGCTACCCCGGCGGAATGCCCGAGATCAAGCTCGATCGGCTCGTCGGCGCCGAGGACCGATGGGTCGTGACGCCCGGCAACACGATCGCCCGCGTCGTCGGCAGCGGCGACTTCTGGTGGGGCGAGTGGCAGATGACGTACCCGGACGGGAAGGTCTACGTCTGCGTCGCGTTGCTGGAGCTTCGCGACGGGCTCATCTGGCGGGAGACCGCCTACTGGGCCGAGCCCTTCGAGGCTCCCGACTGGCGCCGGCCGTTCGTCGAGCGTCCGACGGGCGAGCCCGGCGCCTGAGCCGACGGCGGTCTGCGACCTCGCCCGGCCGCCGCGCTTGACCGGCGCGCGCCGCGTCGAGCATCATCGGGCCCGTGGAACGGCTCGGGAGCGTGATGGCGATGCCCGGGCGGCCCCGCTCGCGGCGGCCCTGACCGGGGCCCTCGACCGGCGGCGCGCCGCCAGACCCCGCCCGCCCAGCGCGCCGCCGGCGCGCCCATCCCGACCCGACCGGTGAGCCAGCCATGCCCGACCGCTTCTACCTGACGACCGCGATCGCCTACGCGAACAACAAGCCCGGCCTCCACACGCTCTACGAGGTGATCGGGGCCGACGCGATCGCCCGCTGGCACCGGATGGTCGGCGACGAGACCCGGTTCCTGACCGGCACCGACGAGCACTCGGTGAACATCGCGATGCAGGCCGCCGCCGAGAACCGCTCGCCGAAGGACTTCGTCGACGAGAAGGTGGAGCTCTTCAAGGAGGCCGAGGAGGCGCTCCTCATCAGCCCCGACCGGTTCATCCGCACGACCGATGCCGACCATGTCCGGTCGGCCCAGGA
>DASTVH010000424.1:0-8643 GCA_035759195.1 Candidatus Limnocylindrales bacterium | reverse complement strand
TGACCGGCGATGAGGCGGACCAGCGCGCAACGCGGACCGCGTTCGCGATCCTCCATCGCGAGGTGACCGCGCGACTCGCCGCCGGTCGCCTCGTGGTCGTCGACGCGACGAACGTCGAGCGGCACGCTCGGCGGGCGCTCCGCGACCGGGCCCGGGCAGCGGGTCGTCCGGCCGTCGCGATCGTCCTCGCGCTGCCCGAAGCCCTCGTCCAGGCCCGCAACGCCGCCCGGCCCGGGCGGGTCGTCGACGCGGCCGTCGTCGCGGGTCACCTCGAGCGGCTGGCGGCAGCCGAGGCGGCCGACGCGTTCGACGAGGGGCGCCTCTTCGCCGACGAGGACTTCGCGGCCGTCCACGTCCTGCGCTCGGCGGCCGAGGTCGCTTCGGTGACGATCGTGCGCCGCCCCGCCGCGGCAGCCGCCGGGGACTCCGGCGACCCTACGCCGCCGTTCCCGACGTGATGAGGGCGATCGCGGCACCGGCGGCCAGGATCCCCAGGGCATGCCCGCCGGTCACCCGCTCGCGGAGGACCAGGATCGCGAGCAGGACCGTCGTCACCGGGTAGAGCGAGGCGAGCGTCGCGGCAACGTCGAGCCGGCCAGCCTGGCTGGCGAGGACGTAGAAGGCGTTGCCGCCCATGTCGAGGACGCCGACGAGCAGAGCCATCGGCACGACTGCCCGGGCGACGCGCCACGGTCGCCGACCGGCGAGCACGATCGCGGCGATCACCACGCCGGACGCGAGCTTCATCGCGACGAGCGGGTAGAAGACCTCGCCTTCGGGCAGGCCGCCGATCAGGACGTTGAAGACGCCGATCGCGAGTCCACCGGCCAGCCCGAACTCGATGCCGGACCGACGGCCGTCATGGCCCGGGATGCGCGAGACGAGGACGACCGCGACGAGCGCGAGCCCGATGCCGACGAGGACCGAGACCGCGGGCACGCCCTCCCTCGCGATCCCGACGACGACCGGCAGGGACGCCCCGATGACGCCGGTGACCGGGGCGACGACGCCCATCCGGCCGACGGCGAGGCCCTGGTAGAGGGCGAGAATCCCGATCACGCCGACGGCGCCGGCGGCGCCCGCAAGGACGATCGAGCCTGCGGCCGGAACAGGCTCGGCGAAGCCGAACGCGAGCCCGAGCGCCAGGACAACCCCCAGCAGCTGGACGATGAGCGAAACGCCGAGGACCGGCGCGCGACGCGACGTCAGGCCGCCGCCGAAGTCACCGGCGCCCCAGGCCAGACCGGAGGCGAGACCGAGAACGACGACCGCCGAGCCGGGCCCGAACGGTTCAGCCGTGGGCGGCTCCTTCCGCCGCGCGCGGATCGGGCGCCTCGTCATCGACCTCGGTCGGACCTTCGAGCCGGACGACCGCATCGGCTGCCGCGTCGTAGCGATCCGAGGTCGTCAGGTAGATGACCTGGAAGTCGCGGGCGACGTCACCGAGCAGCTCGAGCGCCCGGCGGGCACGCTCGTCGTCGAACGTGACGAACGGATCGTCGAGGATGAGCGGCGGTCTGCGGCCCCCGGTGACGAGCCGGACGAGTCCGATCCGGGCGACCAGGTAGACGAGGTCGAGCGTGCCCTGGCTCAACGCAGTCACCTCGACCCAGTCGCCGCGTTCGGGGGCGTGGAGCCTGATGTCGAGCGTCCGATCGTCCACGGCCACCCGCCGGTACCGGCCGGCGGTGACGCGCTCGATGTCGGCGACCATCGTCCGCTCCAGGTAGCGGGTCGCCGACTTCATCGTTGCCTGCTCGGCCTTCTGGATCTCCTGGAGGGTCCGCTCGTAGACGCGGGACCGCCGCTGGAGGGAGGCGAGCTGCTCGCTCCATGCGGCGAGGCGTTCGGCGTGCCCGGCGACCGCCTCGGCGTCAACGGCGTTCGCCTCGACCCGGGCCCGGGCGTTCGCCTCGTCGTCGCGAGCCCGCTCAAGCGTCGCCTCGAGGTCCCGGACCTCGACCTCGAGCCGCTCGCGGGCCCGCGGCTCGCGGGCGATCGGGCCCAGCGCATCGAGCGCGTGGGTCTTCTGCTCGATCTCGAGAGCCGCCGCATCCCGGAGACGCGGCAACCTCTCCGTCGGCTCGCGACCGACGAGACCCTCGAGTTGCGCGCTCAGGCGCTCGATCGCCGAGACGTGCTCCTGCTCCTTCGCGAGGATCTCCTCGGCGGACGCCAGGTCGGCCATGCCGATGCCGGACAGCTGCTGTTCGGTGTCGGCCTCGGCCTGGCGCAGCTCCTCCTCCATCTCGGAGCGGCCCCGGAGGCGGCGGTCGATCTCGACGTCGCGGAGCTGGGCCTGCATCCGGTCGCTGCGCCGCAGCCACCGCGCGACGAAGGCGAGGATGAACCCCACGCCGGCGATCGCCCCGCCGGCGAGCATCGGCGCGGCGCCCAGGTCGAGCATCCCGGTCAGGCGGCCGCCGTAGCCGGCCGCGGCCACGACCGCCCCGACGAGGACGAGGAGGAGAGCGACCCGCGAAAGCGGCCGCCATGTCGGTTCGGGCGGCACCTCGAACTGGACCTCGACCTCGCCGGCCAGCGCGGCCTTGAGCTCGCGGATGCGGGTGTCGAGCCTGCGGAGGCGACCGACGACCTGCTCGAGGACCGGCAGCGGGTGCTGGGACGGGTGGGAGGCGTGAAGATCGACGAGTTCGTCGGCGACCTTGACCGCCTGGCGGAAACGCTCGAACCGCTCCTGGGCGCCGACCCGCTCAGCCTGGAGCCGCTCGGCCTGGCGCGCCTTCTCGAGGAGCGAGCGTCGCTCGGCGAGGTCCGCGTCGGTCGCGGCCCGCCGCTCCCGGGCGCCGGCCAGCGTGTCGCGGTCCCGCTCCAGCTGGGCGAGGGCGAGCTCGCCCTGTTCGACGGCCGCTCGCTCGCCCGCAACCGCCTCCTCGGCGACCTTCAGGCGACCGGGGTTCTTGGCGCCCTTCGTGTTCAGGTCGAAGATCGCCCGCTCGAGGATCCTTTTCGCCCGGGACGTGCCTCGGTCGGCGCCGCTGATCGATGCCTGGAGGCGATCGCGAAGCGTCGATTCGTCACGGTCGAGATCCGCCAGCTCGTGGTGCCGGATCGAGGCGGTCGAGCGGAAGAAGGCCTCCGTCGGGATGCCGGTCAGTTCGGCGAGCGCCTGGTCGGCGAGGGTCGGGTCGGTGATGACCTGGCCCTCGAACTCGAGGCGGACCGTGCCCTTTGCTCCGCGGAACGCCTTCTCGACCGAACCGACCTTCGTGCCGCCGTCCTCGTCGTCGACCTCGAAGTCGATCGCGACGACGGGCCGCGTGTCGTCGGTCGCGTCCCACGGGCGGAGCGCCTCCATCTCGGCTGCGCCCGAAGTGGCCTTGCGGGTCAAGACGAGCTCGAATGCCCGCTGGATCGTCGTCTTGCCGGCCTCGTTCGGACCGCGGACGATCGTGAGGCCGGGGGCGAGCGGCATCTCGAACTCCCGGTAGCGGCGGAAGTCGCGGATGCTGAGGCGGGTGATCCTCATCGGGCGGGTCGCGGTCGGCCGGGGCGTTGTCGGGCGGGGCAACCGGCCGCGGTCAAAGGGTCACCTCGTGGCCGGCCAGCAGCAACCGTCCCAGGCGGAGCACGTCACGCAGCTCCGCGGCCTCGGCCGCCGAGGCACCCTCCGGATCCGCCGCCTCGAGCTCCGCGATCCGGCCCTCGACGTCGCGGATGAACGCGCCGGCGATCGTGTCCGGCGACGGCAGGGCGCCCTGGGTGAGCGCGGGCAAAGAGACGTCGCGGACGCGGAGGCGGAGGAATGCGTCGCGCAGCTGGGTCTCCACCTCGGTCGCATCGATGTCGAGCTCGTCGGGCCGGACGCCGGTGATCCGGACATGGAGCACGAGGTCCGGGTCGGCCCGGGCGCGCAGCGCGGCGACGAGCTCCGGCTGGCTGCCCAGGGCCGCCGCGTCGAGTTCGATCTTCTCGAACCTGGTGCGGCCGACGCGCCGCTCCTCGATCCGGACGTGGCGTTCGCCCGACCCGTCGCCGGCTTCGACCAGCTCGACGAGGAGAACCTTGCCGGCTCCGTCCTGGTTCACCGCGACCGGCTCCGGCGCGCCGGCGTAGGCGTACGTCGTCGAGCCGGCCCGGCCCTGCTGGGCCGAGTGCCAGTGCCCGAGCGCCAGATAGTCGAGGCCGGTCGCCGCGATCTCCTCCTTCGTGATGACGACCTCGTCGCGGTCCGTCCGGTCGGGGATGGCGATCGAGCCGTGGACCATGCCGACATGCCAGGTCGCGCCCTCGCCGGATGCCACGCGGAGATCCCGCAGCGGACTGTGCGGCGCCCGCTTCGACGCGAAGACCGGGCCATGGATGACGATGTCGCAGGCCGCGAGGTGGATCGAGGGGCGATCCGGCGTCAGGACGGTCACCGCGTCGTCGTCCGGGCCGGCACCGGCGAGCGCCGGCAGGTCGTAGGTCCGGTAGATCGAGGAGCGCTCGTAGCAGTCGTGGGTTCCCGGGATGATGACGGTCCGGATCCGGGCCGCAGCCAGCCGCTTGAGTTCGGCGGCGACGCGCTCCACCGAGCGGCGCGGCTGGGTGTTCGAGTCGAACAGATCGCCCGCGATGAGGACGATGTCGACCTTCTCGGCGATCGCCAGGTCGATCGCGGCGCGGAATGCGGCGAACTGGCGCTCACGCTGGGCCGCGGCGGCATCGCCGAGGTCCGCGTGACGGGCGCCGAGATGCACGTCGGCGAGATGGAGCAGGCGGAGCATCCGGCTGCGGCTGTCCTCCAACGCGTGTCACGGGCCGACCGACGAGCGAGGCGGCACGCCGGTGGGCCGGGCACCTCCCGATGTGGCGCGAGCGAGGCGCCCCCTGACCCTCGCTCGCCACCTCAACTCTCGCGGATCATTGTGACAGGTCGGCTGTCACGGTCGCCAGTCGCGGGGCGGTTCGAGGCGGCGCGAAGCGCAAGGCCCGTTTTTTCGACCCGTTGTATTCTGCGCCGCACGAACACGACCGGTGCGCCCCGAGACAGGGACTCCACATCGGCACCTGGATAGCGCGGCGCCGGCTCTCCCGACGCTCTTCGCGAAGTCCTGTCCGCCGACGACCCTGCCCGTGGACCGCCGGTGGCCAACGCTCAGGGAGAGGAACAGCCACGTGACCTACGCCGATCGGACGCTGAGCTGCGTTGACTGCGGGGTGGAGTTCATCCATTCAGCCGCCGACCAGGAGTACTACGCGCAGAAGGGGTTCGCGTCCGACCCCAAGCGGTGCGCCAGCTGCCGGGCCAGCCGACGGGCCAGTCGCGATGCCGGCTACGACGTTCGCGACATCGGCGGGCCGCGCGGCTACGAGCGCGGCGACGACCGGGTCGCCCGCGAGTACTTCGCGGTGATCTGCTCCTCGTGCGGCAACCAGGCCCAGGTCCCGTTCAAGCCGCGCATGGACCGGCCGGTCTACTGCTCCGACTGCTTCCGGCAGGTCAAGCCGGACTGACGACTTCCCCAGGCTGCACCGTCCGGACGCCCCGGGCCCTCCCCGGGCTCGGGGCGTTCGTCCGTACTGGTCGGGTGCGCTGGAGCCGGCGCTCGGTCGCCGGCCGCGGCGCCGCCCCTCCCCCGCGGATATTCCCCGGATGTGTAGAGGCCGCAGGATCCGCCCGCGAGGCCCTTCCTGGGCGGCGTCTCCTCGCCCCGGTGATATTCCGGTTGCGGAATGGGCCGGGCGCCGCGGTTCGTGCCGCCGGATAAGTCTCCACGAAATATCCCGGGGCGGCGGCCAGCCCGCGGCGGACCCGTCCGCTCGTCCTGGGCTCCTGCCCGGGTGGTCCCTTACAGGCGGAAGACGTCTCCCGCCCGGAACCGCTCGCGCTGTCGTCCCCGCCAGAGCGTGACGCGCGAGCGGCCGTGGACCTGCCACGACCCGTCCCGCCCCACGAGCGCCGTCTCTTCGTCGATGCCCAGAACGGCGCTGCCGCGCGGCGCCTGGAGGACGATCAGGGCCGAGAGGGGCTCGGGCCACGCATCGTAGTGGGGCACGACCGAGGCCCCCGGGACGAGCCCCAGCCCGTCGGACCAGCGGGCCGGCCAGAACAACTTCCGGCCGCGGAACTCGAAGTGCCGTTCGGCGAGGACCATGGCCCCGGCAGAGCAGCCGGCGAGGACAGCGCCGCGGGCGTGGGCCTCGAGGAGCGCCATCTCGAGGCGCGATCCGCCGAGCGTCGATGAGAGGTGGCCGGGTTTGCCGCCCGAGAGGTAGACGAGGTCGGCCTCGCCGATCGCCTGGACGTGGGCGGCGTCGTTTGCGTCGACGCGGTCGCGGACCGGCAACGGCTCGACCTCCGCACCCAGGCCCCGGAAGTGTTCGGCCCCGAGCTCCAGCCAGCGCTCGAACGTGTCCGGCCCGTCCGGCCAGGAGGCCGTCGGCAGGATCACGACGCGCGGTCGGGACCGGCCGGTCGCGGCGAGCAGGCCGGCGTCGAACTCGGCCATTGCGGGCAGGAACTCACCTGAGCCCACGAGGGCGACTGGTCCGGGCATCTCGCGGAGCATACCCCGACGGCTGTGCGACACTGCGCGCCGTGACTTCGAGCCAGCGCTGGACCCTCCTGGCGGCGATCGTCGGCTCCGGCATCGTCTTCCTCGACGGGACGATCGTGCTCATCGCGCTCCCGAAGATCGGGGAGCTGCCGACCTCGTTCGTCGGCGTCCTCGAGGGCCAGAACTACGTCCAGAGCGGCTACCTCGCCGTCCTCTCGGCGCTCCTGATCCTGGCCGGCGCCCTCGCCGACTTCTACGGCCGGCGGCGGATCTTCGCGATCGGCCTCGTCGGGTTCGGGATCACCTCGTTCCTCTGCGGGATCGCCCCGAATCTCGAGCTGATCGTCCTCTTCCGCGTCCTCCAGGGAGCGGCCGGCGCCCTGCTCGTCCCGGGCTCGCTCTCGATCATCACGGCGACGTTCGAGGGGTCCGCCCGTTCGCGGGCCTTCGGGACGTGGGCCGCCGCGACGTCCGGGCTGGCCGTGCTGGGCCAGCCGATCGGCGGGTTGCTCGTCGACTCCCTCTCGTGGCGGGCCGCGTTCCTCATCAACGTTCCGCTCGTCGCGATCGCCCTCTGGGCGACGATCCGCCACATGCGCGAAACGCGCGACTCGGAGGCCTCGGGGCGCTTCGACTGGCTGGGCGCGATCGTCGGGGCAGTCGCGATCGGCGGCCTCGCCTTCGGGGCGACCCGCGGCCAGCAGCTGGAGTGGCGGGACAGCCTCGCCTGGGGCTCGCTCGCGGTCGGAGCCGTCGCACTCGTCGTGTTCCCGTTCCTGATGGCAAGGCGACGCGACCCGCTGGTCCCGCTGGCGCTGTTCCGCATCCGCGACTTCGCGGTCATCAACCTGTCCACCTTCCTGATCTACGCCGCGCTCTACGTCACGTTCTTCTACCAGTCCGTCCTGCTCCAGGGCACGCTCGGCTACTCCGCGGTCGGGGCTTCGCTCGCCGGGCTCCCGACCGGCCTCCTGCTGACGTTCCTCTCGCAGCGGGTCGGTACGGTCGCCGGCCGGATCGGAGCCCGCCCGCTCCTCGTCGCCGGCCCGTTGATCATGGCCGCCGGCATGGCCTGGTGGGCGAGAATCCCGACGTCGTCGGCGGCATGGCCGGCGTCGTTCGGCGATCCGGCGAGTCTCGTGCCACCGCCATCGACGCTCGTCGACGTCCTGCCGGCGGTGCTCCTGTTCGGGATCGGCATCTCGCTCGTCGTCGCGCCGCTCACGAGCACGCTCATGGGCTCGGTCCCGAGCCGCAACGCCGGCCTCGGCTCGGCGATCAACAACGCGCTCTCGAGAGTCGGCGCGCCGCTCCTGGGTGCGGTCCTCTTCATCGCGGTCTCGGCGAGCTTCTACGACGGCCTGGCGAGCCGCGTCCCGGGCCTTGACACGTCGGACCCGGCCGTGCGCGCCGACATCGCGCCGCTCAACCCGCCGCGGGACGTATCCGAGGACGTGGCGCTCGCCGCCCGCGAGGCGTCGGTGGACGCCTTCCGCCTTGCGGCGATCCTCGCCGCGGCACTGCTGGTCGCGGGCGCGGTGGCAAACGGCGCCGGTCTGCGGGGAGCGGCCGGCGAGCCGCGGGAGGCGGCCGAACGAGCCGGCCCTGAGGCGGACCAGCGTCGCGAGGCGCCCGGGCCGCGCGAGGCCGCCGGTTCGCGCGAGGCGGCCGAACAGGGCCTCCCGGAACCGGCGCCCGAAGGCGCCGCGAGGGGTTCGCCGGACCCGGCATGACGCCGGTCGGGGGACTTCGGCCGATGACGAATCGCTGCTTTCGTTCCTCGACCCGACGTGTATCCTCGTCCTGCCGTTGGGGGGTTGGGGCACCGGCGCCCCGGTCCGACGGCGACGGGATGCCCGCGTTCTCGTCGCGGGGAGGAACAGGGAGGCAGACGGACATGACCGGACCCGGTCCAGGCGATCCGGCCCAGCAGGACCAGGCGGCGGCAGCGCCGCCGCCGCCACCACCACCGGCGACGCCGACGCCGGCCCAGCCCGCAGGCGAGCAGTGGGGTCAGCAGGGCACCACGCCCGACTGGGCCCAGAGGGCCCAGGAGTGGCGGCCGCCCGAGGTCGCGGCAGGCCCCGCCGCCGGCATCGCCTATGCGGACCTCGGGGTCCGGATCGGCGCCTACATCATC
>DASTVH010000423.1:0-3798 GCA_035759195.1 Candidatus Limnocylindrales bacterium | reverse complement strand
AGCGCGATGGCCGCTTCCTCATCGGTCGACTCGCCTGTGCCATGGTCGTCGCAATCGACGGAAGACCTCCTTCACAGGGCATTGTCAGCCGGCGCACCGTGGGAGGCCGCCGCCACCCTGGAGGGCACGATCGGTGGCTCGAAGGGGACCGTGAAGGGCACTATCGCCGCGCGGGGCGACGACCTCAGCCTGGCGCTTGTCCGGACGTTCGGAGGCGAATCGACTAGGGTCCGACAGGTCGTGGTCGGCGGCCGATCCTACGTCAAATACAGGGATCAGGCTTGGCAGCTGGTGCCGCAGGACGAAACACACCCCCGCCCGGCCAGCCTGCGGAGCGCCCTGATGACCGTCGGCTGCAGCTCGCCTCAGCCGGGCACCCTCGCGATGACCGGGGACGACGCGGTCACGGTCGCCGAGGCCCTCGGCATGGTCGATCCGGGGACGACCGGCGTCGACGCGGAGGCCACGATCACGCTCCGTCAGGATGGAAACCCGGATCGGCTGCGGCTCGCCTTCGACAGCGCCATTGGACGATGGGACGTCGCGTACGCGTTCGAGACGTCTGCGACCGTAGATCCGATCGCCCCGCCCGCTGGCGCGGTCGCCGTCTGGCAGCAGAGCCTGTTCCTCCTCCTCTATCCACTCGACTGGGAGGTCCAGGCGATCGGACAGGCCCCGGAAATCTACGACATATTCAGCTCCGCAGACGGAGTTGCCACGGTGTGGTGCGAGCCGACTCGCATGTCGCCGACGGAGTGGACCGCGGACGGGGTCAGGGCGTACTCGGAGGAGTGGGGCGCCAAGCCAACCGAATGGTGGTCCGTCACATACGGCGCCAACACCTGGAATGTGAGCGACTGGGCGGAGGCGACCGTGGCAGGGGACACCGGGACCTCGCTGGTTGCCGCAACGGTTCACGGCGGTTTCGGATGCGACGTCACCGTGTTCGTGGTCTCGTCCGGCGACAGAGAGAGGCTCCTGGGGGCGTTCGGCCACATGCTGGCATCGTTCACCTTCCTGACGGGAGCGTAAGCGGACGATCTCGGTATCTACCAGGAGCCGGACGGCAGCGTCCGCGTCCCCGACGTCCTCCGCTCCTACGTCGGTCGCGATACGATCGACGCACCTGCCTGAACCGGGGAGCACAGGAGGACGCGTCCGATGACCGACCCACGGGATCCAGGGACGCACCAGCCGCCCGAGACGCCGCCGTCGCCGGAGGGCCCGCCCCCGGCGAGTCCGCCGCCGGCGATTCCTCCGCCGGCCGCGCCACCGCCGGCGTCCACGCCGCCGGTCCCGCCAACGCCGGACTACGGCGCTCCGGCCCAGGAGTCCGGCGCCCCGCCGCCACCTGACTCGACGCCGCCCGCAGCCTGGCCGCCACCTGCCTCGCCGCCCCCGTCCGCGTGGCCGCCCACAAGCGCGCCGCCGCCGGCGGTGCCCTGGGACGCTCCGAAGCAGGGCGTCGGCCCGGCGCCCGGCGTCAGGTTCGCGAGCCACGGCCCGCGCCTCATCGCCTACATCGTCGACGGTCTGATCGTCGGTGCGATCTTCATCGCGATCTTCCTCGTCTTCGGCACGGCGCTCTTCGCCGGCGCCGGCATCTCGGGTTTCGACAACCTCCGTCCATCGGACTTCGAGGACGGCCGCTTCAGCCCGCTGGCGGCCGGGGCCGCGGTGGCGTTCGGGATGTTCATCCTGCTGGGCATCATCGTCTCGCTCGCGTACTTCCCGTTCTTCTGGGCGCGCAGCGGGCAGACGCCCGGCATGAAGCTGTTCGGGCTCTACGTGGTCCGCGACAGCGACGGCGGCAAGATCTCGGGCGGCCAGGCGATCCTGCGGCTCATCGGGTTCTGGATCTCGGGCATTCCCTTCTACCTTGGCTACATCTGGATCTTCATCGACGCCCGTCGACGCGGCTGGCACGACCTCATCGCCGGCACCGTGGTGATCGAACGGGACCGCTGATCGCGAGCGCGACGACCGCGCCTACCGCGACGAGAACGTCTGGATCGTCCACGACCTGGCCTGATCGCCTCGGGATCGGCCCTTTGCCATCCATCGATCAGGCGAGTGGTAGACGCACACTTCGGGCTCTGCGGCTGGCGCCCAGCGTCCCTTTCCGCACGAACCGTCGCGAACGAGGCCGCACGCCGCCGCATATCACTCGTCACACCGATTCCTGACGAGAAGCGGGTCCATGGTGCTCTCCGCTACGATGCCCGCCGGAGAGGTGGCAGAGCGGACGATTGCGGCGGTCTTGAAAACCGTTGACCGAAAGGTCCGTGGGTTCGAATCCCACCCTCTCCGCCAGGTGGAGCGTCACGCGCGCACGAGACTGCAACGTCAGCCACCCGCCGACCACCATCGGAAGAGGCTGCGGTGTGGTAAGAACCGATGATGCAGACGACCCCGGCGCCGCCCGCGCCACGATCTCGGCCCGGCGACCGACTGAGGATCGCCCTCGTCTCCACGCCGATGCTGCCGGTCCCGCCGCCGACGTATGCCGGCACCGAGCGGGTGGTGGCGGCCCTCGGCGAGGAGCTCGTCGCTCGCGGGCATGACGTCACGCTCTTCGCGCCCGGCGATTCGGAGTTTTCCGGGAAGCTCGTCGCGTCGCCGAAGCAGAGCCTCTGGTCGCGCGAGTACCGTGACGACGTCTCGTCGTTCATCACCGTCACCCTCGCGAAGGTCTGGGCCCGCCACGCCGACTTCGACGTCATCCATTCGCACGTCGAGACGCTCGGCTTCCTGTTCGCCCGCCACTGCCCGACCCCCGTCGTCACGACGCTCCACGGCCGCCTCGACGTCTCCGGCATCCCTGAGCTGCTCGACGAGTTCCACGACATCCCCCTCGTCGCGATCAGCGAAAGCCAGCGCCGCTGGGGCGAACATGCCAACTGGGTCGGTACGATCCACCATGGCCTGCCGCTCGAGCGCATGCCGTTCGGTCCCAACCCGGGCAAGTACCTCGCCTTCGTCGGTCGGATCACGCCCGAGAAGGGGATCAAGGACGTCGTCGCGCTGGCTCGCCACGTCGACATGCCGCTGAAGATGGCCGCCAAGGTGTACGACCTTCACGAGCAGGAGCACTTCGCGGAGGTCGTCCAGCCCGCGATCGACGAGGGCGTCGTCGAGTTCCTCGGCGAGGTGGGTCCGCTCGAGCGCGATCCGCTCTACGCCGGCGCCTTCGCGACGATCATGCTCGGGGCCTGGCCGGAGCCGTTCGGGCTCGTCGCGATCGAGTCCCTCGCGACCGGGACGCCGGTGATCGCCCGCCGGGCCGGCGCCCTGACCGAGACGATCGAACACGGCGTCGACGGCTTCCTCGTCGACGACCTCACCGAGGCCGAGCTCGCGGTCAGCCGGATCGGCGAGCTCGACCCGACGGAGATCCGCCGGCGTGCCATCGAGCGCTTCTCCCCGGCGCGGATGACCGACGAGTACGAGGCCGTGTACCGCGAACTCGTGGAGGCCGCCGGAAGCGGCGTTGCCCGTCCGGGCATCGACGTCCTGGGCTCGACGGGCGGCTGAGCGGCGTCAGGCCGGCGTCGCCTCGCCGGCCAGGGCCTCGGCCATCGCGCGGAGGTGGTCGGGCGTGCTGCCGCAGCAGGCGCCGATGATTCGTGCCCCCGCGGCCCGGAAGTCGCGGGCCGCGTCGGCCATCGTCGGTGGATCGGCCCGATAGACGGCCCGCATGTCGACGAGCTCGGGCATCCCGGCGTTCGACTTGGCGACCAGGGTGACGTCCGGCGCCGCCGCCCGCATCCGCTCGATGACCGGCAGGAGTTCGTCGGG
>DASTVH010000422.1:0-12659 GCA_035759195.1 Candidatus Limnocylindrales bacterium | reverse complement strand
CGGCCGCCGCCAGCGCCTCGCGCAGCTCGGCCCGGGTGCGGGCGACCTTCACCGCCGCCGGCGGCTCGTCACAGGTCGCGGTCGAGCGGGATCCCGCCGGCCGGCACGTCGGCGTCGGCGCCCGGCGGGGCGTCGAGCCCGGACCGCCCGAGCACCTCGTCGAGAATGGCGTCGTCCATGCGGACGGTCTGCTCGGGCCCCGGGAAGGCCCGCGTCGCGACATCGGCGGCGTAGGCCCGGACGGCCTCGAGGATCACGTCGCGGAGGTTCGCGTACGGCCGGGCATGCTTCGGCTGCCAGGTGTCGAGGCCGAGCAGGTCGGTGACGATCTGGACCTCGCCGCTGCAGCCGGGACCGGCGCCGATCCCGATCGTGGGAATGCGGAGCCGCTCGGTGATCGCGGTCGCCAGCTGCTCCGGGACGAGCTCGAGGACGACCGAGAAGGCGCCGGCCTCCTGGACGGCGAGGGCGTCGTGGAGCAGGGCCCGGGCCTGCTCGAGCGTCTTGCCCTGGACGCGGAACTTGCCGATCGCGTTGGCCGACTGGGGCGTCAGGCCGATGTGGCCCATCACCGGGATCCCGGCCTTCACGAGCGCCTCGATGACCCGCGCGCTCCGAACGCCGCCTTCGACCTTCACCGCCTGGACGCCCGCCTCGTGGATGAACCGGCCGGCGTTGCGCAGGGAGTCGTCAACCGTCGCGTAGGAGAGGAATGGCATGTCGCCGACCACGAGGGCGCGCCGGGCGCCGCGGGTCACGGCCGAGGCATGGTGGAGCATGTCCTCCATCGAGACGCTCAGCTCGTTCTCGTAGCCGAGCATCGCCCGGCCGAGCGAATCCCCGACGAGCAGCATCGGGAGGCCGGCCTCGTCGAGCAGCTTCGCGGTCGGGTAGTCGTAGGCGGTGAGCATCGCGATCCGCTCGCCGTCGCCGTGGAGACGGGCGATGTCGGTGACCGTCAGCCGCGGCACGGGGGCGGAGGCGGGGGAGGGGGTGGCACTCATCGGCCGATCTCCTGTCGCATGGGCTCAGTCTGCGCGGCGGCGTCGCGATCGTCCAATGCCCCGGCGATCCGGTCGAGCACGAGATCGGCGACCGCGCGCTTCGAGAGCAGGGGAAGTTCCTGGGCCGGTCCGTCGGCCGCGAGGATCGTCACCCGGTTCGTGTCGCTCCCGAACCCCGAACCGGCCTCCGACACGTCGTTGGCGACGAGCAGGTCGACGCCCTTCCGACGGAGCTTGTCGGCCGCCCGGTCGAGGGAGCCGGTCTCGGCCGCGAAGCCCACGAGGACGGGGCGCGGATCGCGGGCGCCGGTCGCCCGGACGGTCGCCGCGGCGCCGGCGAGGATGTCCTCGGTCGGTTCGAGCTCGATCGTCAGGCCCTCCTCGCGGCTCAGCTTCGTCGACGCGGCCCGGCGCGGCCGGAAGTCGGCGACCGCAGCGGCCATCACGAGCGCGTCGCACGCGTCGACGAGGTCGAGGACGGCATCGCGCATCTCCGCGGTCGTCTCGACCCGGACGATCTCGGCGGCCGCCGGCAGCCCGACGCCGACGTGGCCGACGACGAGGGTCACGCGGGCCCCTCGCTCGAGCGCGGCCTCGGCGATCGCGACGCCCATCTTGCCGGTGCTCCGGTTGCCGATGAAGCGGACCGGGTCGATCGGCTCCGCGGTGCCGCCGGCCGTGACGAGGACGTGGCGGCCGGTCAGGTCGGCCTCGCGGGGCGGCTCGATCGCCGGCGGCCTGGCGGACGGGTCCGGGTTGCGAATCGGGCGGCCCTCGACGGTCGCAGCGACGGCGTCGACGATGACCGGCAGCTCGGCGAGTCGACCGACGCCCGCCTGCCCCGACGCGAGGGGGCCCGACTCGGGCTCCACGATCCGGTAGCCGAAGTCGTCGCGCAGACGGGCGACGTTGGCCTGCGTCGCCGGATGGAGCCACATGTCGCCGTCCATCGCCGGGGCCACGACGACGGGCGCGGGCGACGCGAGGATCGCTGCCGTCACGGCGTCGCCGGCGAGGCCGTTCGCCATCGCTCCGAGGAAGTGGGCGGTTGCCGGGGCGACGACGATCGCATCGGCCGTGTCGGCGACGACGATGTGGCCGATGCGGCCGTCGGGCAGGAGCGAGAGGACGTCGCTCTCGACCGCGTGGCGGCTCAGCGCCTCGAACGTGAGCGGGCCGACGAAGCGGGCGGCGGCGGACGTGAGCATCACCACGACGTCGGCGCCTTCGGCCTGCAGGAGCCGGACGAGCTCGGCCGACTTGTAGGCGGCGATCGATCCGGTCACGCCGAGCGCGATCAGGCGGCCGTCGAGGCGCTTCCCGCCACGAGCCTCCCGGCCGGTCCCGTCCGTCACCGCAGCAGTCCGAGCTCGAGCGGCTCGCCGCCGCGGACCTCGGCATGGAGGATCGCGAGGCCCTTGAGGGTCAGGTCGGGGTCGATCGCGTCGATGCCCTCGAGAGCCCGGGCCCATGGCGCCGCCGACAGCCCGCCGGTCAGGATCGCGGTCACCTCGTTCGGCGCGGTCCCGGCGGCATCGGCCAGCTCGCGGCGAATGCGGGCGAGCAGGCCTTCGACGAGCGCCTGGTAGCCGAAAATCGTGCCCGACTGCATCGCGCCGATCGTGTCCCGGCCGATCGCCCGGTCGGGCGTGCGGAGCTCGATCCGCGGCAGCTTCGCGGTCCTGGCCGCGAGGGCCTCGAGGCCGAGCTCGAGGCCCGGTGCGATCGCCCCGCCAACATACGCTCCGTCGGCGGCGACGCAGTCGAAGGTCGTCGCGGTGCCGAAGTCGACCACGATCGCCGGCGTCCCGTGGAGGCGGGCGGCGGCGAGGGCATTCACGAGGCGGTCCGCGCCCGCGTCCTGGGGCCGATCGATGCGGATGGGGATCGGGACGGTGCCCGCGGTGGCGACGATGAGCGGCCGGTCGCGGCGAGCGGCGATCGCCTCCATGCCCGCGGTCAGCTGGGGGACGACCGAGGCGCAGGCGATGGAGCCGATGTCGGCGAACGCGGCGTCGTCGAGCCGGAGCAGGCCGTCGAGGAGGAGCTCGAGCTCGTCGGCGGTCGCCCGCGGCGTCGTGGCCGCCCGCCGGGTCGCGACGAGCGCGCCGGCCTTGAACAGGCCGAGCGTCACGTTCGTGTTGCCGATGTCGACGGCGAGCAGCATGGCCGGATCATACGCGGCCGGGGTCGGCCGCCCTTGCGCCCCAGCCCAGGTCCGCCCGGCCAGGTCAGCCAACCCGCCCACCGGCCACCGCCCGTCCGCACCCCCGGGTCCGCCCCCGTCGCCGTCCGCTAACCGCCCCGCTTCCAGCATGCTGCCCGAACGTCACCTCGAGTTGCGATGACCGTGGGTGCATCAACGGCCTCAGGCGGCCTCGCGCGGGCCCGCGCCGCTTGCCACCCGCCCTGGTCCGGCCGCCGCGCCGGCGCCCGCTGCCGCCTCGACCCGCCAATATGCACGCACGGTCATCGGGATCGGGTGTCTGTTTGGGCGGGCATGCGGCGGCGACCCTCCACGCTCATCGGGCTCAGCTCTCTGTTTTCGGCGGGCGTGCGGCGGCGACCCACCACGGTCATCGGGATCGGCTGTCTGTTCGGGCGGGCCCGTGCGGACGGACGATGCCCTCGTCTACCGCGGCGGCGTGCCGATAAAGGCCATTCCGACCAATCCGGCTGCGGTACGATGGCGCCCGCAAACGCCCGAAACGACCCGCCGAAGGGGAGCCCACCGTGTCGAGCGCCTCGCCCGCGAAGTTCTTCGTCAACCAGGGCGTCGTCACCAGCCGCGCCGACATGCAGAACCTGCTTCGGCCGCTGCTCAAGCAGACGGTCAACTATCGCTACCGCCGCGGTCGCGACCTGATCGCCCACGGGTCGGGTTGGGTCGAGCGGATCGTCGTCGACGACGCCGACACCTCGACCTACTTCACGCCGATCGCCATCACCCTGAACATCGACTCGTTCGAGCACCTCGAGTTCGAGACCCGTCCCGACCAGCTCCTCGTCTACACGCTCGTCCAGGGTGACGAGCAGGTCGTCATCGAATACGCCCCGATGGTCGCGCCCGAGGGCGACGTGCCCTACGAACAGCGCCAGCTCGAGTTCGACACCAGCGGTTTCGTCCAGATGGAGCTGCTCGCCCTCGACGCCCGCGAGGACGACTAGCGAGATCGGGAGCCGGCCACGACCTGGCCGGCGCCTCGGCGACGTGGAACGGAGGGAGCGGCCGGTGCCGTCGGGTGCGGCCAGGCCAGGCAACGGCGCGATCCGAGCCCGCCCAAGGTCGCGGCGCGCCGATGGACTGTGGAGGTAGGGATCGGTCGTGGACGGAATCGCCGCCTATTTCAAGTTCGCCGAACGGGGGACGACGCTCGCCACCGAGGCCAAGGCCGGACTGACGACGTTCATGGTCATGGCCTACATCCTGCTCGTGAACCCGAGCATCCTCGCCAACATGTTCGGGGCGCCCGGATCTGCCGAGGCCGCGGCGGTGATTCCGGCGATCTCCGCGGCCACCGCGCTCGTGGCGGGGCTCCTGACGATCCTGATGGGCGTCGTCGCCAACACGCCGATCGCACTCGCTGCCGGCCTCGGCATCAACGGCGCGGTGGCCTTCGGGCTGGTCCTCACGAACGGCCTCTCGCCGGCTGGGGCGATGGGCGTCATCGTCCTCGAGGGCCTCATCGTCCTGCTGCTCGTCCTCGTCGGCCTCCGCGAGGCGATCATGCGGGCCGTCCCGCTGTCGCTGAAGCGGGCGATCGGCGTCGGGATCGGGTTGTTCATCCTGTTCATCGGCTTCATCGATGCCGGGATCATCATCAAGACGCTCGGCACGTCGGCCGAGAACCCGGTGCCGGTCCAGTTCGTCTTCCCGACCGAGCCGCCCCACTTCGTCTTCTGGCTCGGCCTCGTGATCACGATCGTCCTCTGGGCCCGCAAGGTGCCCGCCGCGCTCCTGATCAGCATCCTGATCACGACGGTCGTCGCGATCGTGACCGGCGTTCAGCCGCTGCCGACGTCGTTCACCGCCACCCCCGACTTCAGCACGCTCGGCGCCTTCGACCTGACGAACGTCTTCACGGTTCTCGGGCTGCTCGCAGCGGTCCTGACGATCTTCAGCTTCATGCTGACCGACTTCTTCGACACGATGGGCACGGCGACCGCGATCAGCGAGCAGGCCGGCCTGGTCGACGAGGAGGGCCAGCCGGAGAACATCGGCCGGATCCTGCTCGTCGACTCGGTCGCAGCCGCGGTCGGCGGTGCCGCCGGCGTCAGCTCGAACACGAGCTACATCGAAAGCGCCGCCGGCGTCGCCGAGGGGGGCCGGACCGGCTTCGCGTCGGTGGTGACCGGGCTCCTCTTCATCGTCGCGATCCTGCTGACCCCGCTGGCGATCCTCGTCCCGTTCGTCGCGACGGGCCCGGTCCTCGTCTTCGTCGGGTTCCTCATGGTCAGCCTCGTGAAGGACATCGACTTCTCGGACATCGAGGAGGGCCTGCCGGCCCTGCTCGGGCTGATCCTCATGCCCCTGACCTTCAGCATCACGGTCGGCATCGGGGCAGCGTTCGTGACCCACGTCATCGTCAAGATCGTCCGCGGCAAGATCACCGAGGTCCACCCGCTCCTGTGGGCGGTGGCCGTCGCGTTTGTCATCTACTTCGGGCAGAACTGGATCAACGGCTACATCTAGCCGCGAATTCCTGGTCGGCGGCCGGGGCCCGCTGCGGCCCGGCCGCCGCCTTCCTGTACCATCGCGGCGATGTTCGAACGGACCGCGCTGCCATCGGGGCCGCGCGTCATCAGCGCCCGACTCCCCGGCGCACGTTCGGTCTCCATCGCGGCGTACGTCCTCGCCGGCTCACGCCTCGAGACGCCGGGGGAGGCCGGCGTGGCCCACTTCATGGAGCACCTGACGTTCAAGGGGACCGCCCGCTTCCCGTCGACGCGCGCGATCTCGGAGGCGATCGAGGGAGTGGGCGGGTCGTTCAATGCCGCGACCGACCGCGAGTCCACCGTCTACTGGGTCCGCGTTCCGCGGCGCGAGGCCGAGCGGGCGATGGACGTCCTCGGCGAGCTGATCGTCCGGCCCACGCTCGCCGACGACGAGATCGAGGGCGAGCGCGACGTCATCGTCGAGGAGATCCGTTCGTATCTCGACGATCCGTCCGAATACGCCCAGATCCTCTTCCAGCAGGCGATGTTCGGCGACGGGCCGCTCGGCCGCGAGATCTGCGGCGACGAGGCCGGGATCCGGACCCTGCCGGCCGATGTCATCCGCCGGTTCTGGCAGACGACCTACCGACCGGCCAACACGGTCGTCGCCCTGGCCGGCGACGTCGGCCATGACGAGGCGACCGGGCTGGCTGGGGCGGCGTTCGGATCCGGCAACGGGGCGATCCCCGGGTACGCCGCCGCGCCCGAGCTGCCCGCCGGCGACCGCTTCCTGTTCGGGGCCCGGCGCGACGCGACGCAGGCCCAGGTCGTCCTCGGCGTCCCGGGGCTCCGCCGGGACCACCCCGATGCGTGGACCCTGGCGGTCCTCAACGCCGTCCTGGGAGACGGCATGTCGAGCCGCCTCTTCCTCTCCGTGCGGGAAGAGAAGGGGCTCGCCTACGACGTCTCGTCCGGGCTCGTCGACTACGCCGACGCGGGCGCGGTCGAGGTCTCGGCGGGCGTGGATCCCGACCGCCTGCCGGCGGCTGTCGAGGCCATCCTCGGCGAGCTGGCCCGACTTCGTGACGAAACGGTAGGCGACTCCGAGCTCGACAAGGCGAAGGCCTATCTCTCGGGCGGCCTCGAGCTGCGGATGGACGAGACCCGCCATCTCGCGTCGTGGATCGGCGGCCAGGAGGCCCTCCACGACCGCGTGCTGACGCTCGAGGAGGCGCTCGAGCGGGTAGCCGGCGTGGATTCGGCGGACATCCGACGCCTGGCCGGCGAGCTGTTCCGTGACGAGCTCCTGCGCCTCGCCGTCGTCGCCCCGGCCCGCCACCGGCGAGGCTTGGAGCGCGCCCTGCGGTTGCCCGCGTGATGCTCGCCCAGGACCCGCCGCCCCCCGATGCCGCGGACCGAGCGGCCGACCTCGTCCTCGCCCGCCTGCACCTGCGCCTCGGATCGTACGGGCTGGCCCGGGCCGAGCTGGAGTCGCTGGCGGGTCGGAACGCGCTCGACGACGAGGGGATCCGCGACCTCGCCGAGGCCCGCTGGCGGACCGGCGACCTGCCGGGTGCCGGTGAGGCCGCCGCGGCATATCTCGATCTCCGACCCGACGACCTCCTCGGACTCGTGATCAGCGCCGAGGTGCAGTCTCACCTGGGCCGGCCGGCGGAGGCTCGCCGCATCGCCGCGCGGGCCCTGGCGCGGGACGAGGAGGCGATCGAGGAGATCTTCGCCGGCATGCCCCGCAGTCCGGTCTGGCCGGTCGAGCCGGGGGCGCCGATCGAGCCCGCGGGCACCCTCTTCGCGGAGCTCCCGGCCGCGCCGCCCGCCATCCCCGGCACGACGTCGGACCGCCCGGCGGACGGCGGTACCGAACGCTTCGTCGCCGGCTCGCCGCCGGCTCCGGGCCTGTGGGAGCACCATCTCGAGACCGCGGCGCCGGTGCTGCCGAACCCCGGCGAGCTCCTCGCCCGCGCCCGGACGGCCCTGGCCGCCGAACGGCCCGGCCAGGCGGCCGCCAGCCTTGCGCTGGCGCTCCGGGCCGAACCGTCGCTGGCGCCCGCGGTCCTCGACCTGATCGCCGGCCGGACCGAGCCCGTCCTCGCTCTCGTCCGGGGCGATGCCCACCGGATCGTCGGCCACGAGACCGAGGCGCTCCTCGACTACGTGGCGGCCGTCGCGGCCATCGGCCTGGAACGGGCCGAGGACCGCCGCGCCTTGGGCCGCCGCGCCGAAGACCGCCGGGCCGGAGACCGCCGTCCCGAGGACGGCCGGACCGATGACTCCGGACTCCGCGAGCCGACCCTGAAGCCGGCGACGATGGAGACGGTCCCGCTCGAGCTGCCCGGCGAGACCGCGCCGCAACCGATCGATGCCGCTCGACCCGGCGCCGAACCCCACGATGAACCGGAACCCGTCGATCGCGACGCGGGCGCCGCGGAGGCGCAACCCACCGATCCCAAGGAGGCCCCGTGACCGAACGCACCCTCGTCCTCGTCAAGCCGGACGGCGTCCAGCGCCTGCTGACCGGACGCATCCTCGCCCGCTTCGAGGAACGAGGCCTCAAGATCGTCGGGCTCAAGCTCGTCGCGGTCGACCGAGAGCTCGCCGAGCGCCATTACGCCGTGCACCGCGAGAAGCCGTTCTTCGGCGGCCTTGTCGAATTCATCACGTCGAGCCCGCTCGCCGCGGTCGCGTTCGAGGGACCGAACGCGATCTCGGTCGTCCGAGCGATGGTCGGGGCGACCCGGCCGCACGAGGCGGCGCCCGGTACGATCCGCGGCGACTTCGCGCTCGAGACGGCGCAGAACCTGATCCACGCCTCCGATGGGCCCGAGACGGCGACGACCGAGCTCGCACTCTGGTTCGAGCCCGGCGAGCTCCTCGAGTACGAGCGCGAGATCGACCGCTGGGCGCTGGCGCCCGAGGAGTAGGCGGAAGCTCTGCCGGGCGGTCGTCGGATCAGGGCGAGGGCAGCGGCGCGAACGAGAGCCCGGGGCTCGTCGATCCGGCCGGACCCGAGGGCGCAGGCACGGAAGGTGCCGGCTCGGAGGCGCCGGGCGACGCCGGCGAAGGGGAGCCGAGCGGTTCGCTGGCGCCGGGCGACGGGCTCGCCGGCGGCGCGGTCTCGCTCCCGGGCGGCACGCTCTCGATCGGTGGCGGAAGCCGGCCCGGTGCCGCGGCGGCCGCCGAACTGACCCCGAATCCGCCGGCGGAGACCGCGATCGAGAGCCCCGCGAGGGCGACGACGAGGACGCCGGCGAGCAGCGCCCGGTTGGCGTCGAGTGCCGCCGGAACCGCGTCGAGAAGGCTCGGCCCGGCGGCCCGGAGGGACCGACCGGCGCTCGCCACCGTGACCCGACGCCCCGCTGCGGCGTCGGGCGTCGGGCCGCCGACCGGTCTCGCCGGCCAAACCGGGCGCTGGCTCGCCGCCCGGGCAACCGCGTCGCTCGGCCGAGCGACGCCGATCGCGATGAGCCGGGCATACACCGCCAGGGGCCCCAGCGCCCCGAGCGTGACGAGTGCGGCGAACGGGCCGTCGAGCGTGAGATCGATGAGGCCGCTCCGCGCCTCCCACACCGCGAGGCCGGGAAAGCCGAAGCTGGCGACGACGATCGCGACGAGGGCGACCGCGAGCAGGGGCGCACGAAGCGCCCAGCCGCGGAGCTGGTCGATCCGGCGGGTCCCGAACGAGACCCGGACGGCGACGGCCCAGGCCGCGAAGGCGCTCCGGGCGACGACGAAGACGAGGATCCAGGTCCGGGCCGGCTCCCAGGCCGCGGGGTCGAGGGCGGCCAGGCCGAGGATGGCGATCCCGGCGTCCGCGATGATCGTGTAGCCGACGACGTGCTCGAGGTCGTCCTGGATCCAGGCCGCGAGCGCGCCGAGGATCGCGCTGAAGGCGCCGACGGCCACGACAAGCGAGCGCTCGACCGCGAGCGGGACGAGGAGCGGCGCGACCGACTGGTCAACCCAGGCGAGGGCGACGACCGCGAACGCCGCCGGCCCCCAGGCCATGAGCATCGGCAGCGAGACCTCCGGCGCGGCGTCGGCGAGGCGGGCGGCCCAGAAATGGAAGGGGATCGCCCCGAAGCGGATCGCGACCGCGACGGCGAAGCCCAGGTACGCGAGACCGAAGACCGCCGGCTCGTCGGCGAGGGTCCCGAGCGGGCGGCCGATCCAGGCCGCGGCGAGGATCGCGAGGACGCCGGCGACGGCGAGGGCCCGGAGCTCCCGCGCGGCGACGACAACGCCCGACGCGAGGGCCGGGAGGGGGATCGTCACGAGGATCCCGACGAGGCCGCCGGCCGTCGCGGCGAGGATCGCGATCCGGGCATCGGGGAGGGCCAGCGCCAGGCCGGCGGCCCCGAGCCCGGAGAGCAGGACGCCGGGCACGTGACGATGGGACGAGCTCAGCAGGCCGAGCAGCGCGAGCAGGAGCGCGACGATCGCGCCGAGCCAGGCGAAGAGGCGCAGGTACGCCGACCCGACGAGCTCGCCGCCACCGATCGCGAGCGTCTCGTCGGCGTCGATCGCCGCGGCGGCGAGAACCGCCGCGAGCAGGCCGAGGATCCCGATCGTCGCCGACAGCGGCGCGATGCGGCGGGTCAGGAGGGAGGCGGCCGCCGCTCCGAACGCGATCGCCAGGAACGGCAGGATTGTCACGATGGCGGACCGGGATCGATGGCCGGCCCCGGCCCGGCCTCCGGGGAGAGGCGGTGGGCGCCGCTCCGTGCCGCCGGGCCGGCCCCTCCGGGCAGGCGCCCGTGGATCCGCGTCGGTCGCCGCGGCGAGCCGGCCGGCGGCTCCGGGGCGAGGCCCCCGGCTGCGGCCCGGGCCCCGAGCGTGAGCGCCGCGACGGCCCCGCCCAGGCCAACGACGAGGCCACTCGTCGCAAGCTCGTCGAGTTCCGACGGCGTGCCGCCGATGGCCTGGCGCACGAGCAACCCCGCCGTGAGCAGGAGGATCGACCCGGTCCCGAGCCGAAAGACGTCGCGCCCCGACACGATCGGCGCGGCGGCGAGCACCCCGATCGCGAAGCCGGCGGCCTGGGCTTCCGGAGGGCCGCCGCCCGGCGCCCCGAGCCCGTGCGTCCCGTAACCGACGACGGCCGCCGCGGCCGCGGCGAGCGCCTCGACCGGCCAGCCCAGCCGGGAGCCCGCGGTCCGTTCGTCGCCGCCGCGGATCGCGATCGCGATAAGGCGGGCGGCCAGGACCGCGGCCACGATCCGCGACGCCATCGCGAGGGGAGAGGGCAGGGGATCCGCGAGGAATGCCGCTCCGAGCAGGACGACGAGGAGGCCCAGCAGCGCGACCCGCGGCTCACGGGCCGCCACGGCCGTGACTGCGCCCGCGATGACGACGCAGGTCAACCCTGCGAGCGCGGGGTTCACGGCGTGGAGGTCAGGAGCTCCGGATGGCTCGGGGTCGGAAGGATCTCGAGGGTGTCGAGCGGCCAGTAGCGAAGCCAGGCCCTGCCGATCACCTCGTCGATCCGGACCGTGCCGAACTCGCGCGAATCGGCCGAGCTCTTGCGGTGGTCGCCCATGAGGAACAGCTCGCCGTCAGGCACGATCCATTGCTCGAGCTGAAGTGGATCCTCGGTGTCCTGCGCCGCGCCGTTCTCCTGGTAGACGTACGGCTCGATCAACTCGATCTCGTTCACGTAGACCTTGCCCTGACGGATCTGGATCGTATCGCCGGCGATCCCGATCACGCGCTTGATGTACGGCGTCCCGTCGGGCTGGGCCCACGACTCGGGTGGCTTGAAGACGACGATATCACCGCGCTTGTACGCGTCGAACCGGGGTGTGAGCTTGTCGACGAGAACGTACTGGTCGGGTTCGAGCGTCGCCTGCATGGACTGCTGGCGGATCTGGTACGGCTGGGCGACGAACGTCTGGATGACGAAGAAGATGATGAGCGTCAAGACGAGCGTCTCGACGATCTCGAGGAGACACCCGAGGGCGGGTCGTCTGGTCACAAGTCCGGCAGTATAGGTGCTGGGAACTCCGGTCGCCTTCCTGCTCCCGGCGCGCCGGAGCGGGCGGTGGCGGGGTCCGGTCGGCGAGGGCCGGCGACCGCATAACCGGGGTTGCCATGCGAGTTTGACCCGGCGGATTCCGCCTTGATACACTCGCCCGCGGCCTGAAAACTCCCAGCCCTGCGAGCAGGCCGTCCTGTCCGAACGACGTTCCGGGATCGGCTCCGCAGTTCGTGCGCGGGCGTCGGGACGTCACCCGCCACTTGGAGGACCCGCAGACCCTGATGGGCGCCCAAACGCTCCAGCTGATCGTCCCGATCGCCGGCATCGTCGCCGTCCTCTTCGCCATCTACCTGGCCCGAGACGTGCTGTCGCGGGACAAGGGTCCACAGGCCATGCAGGACGTGGGCGACACGATCCGCGAGGGCGCCGACGCCTTCGTCAAGCGGCAGTACTCGACGATCGGCGTGCTCGCGCTCGTCGGCGCCGTGGTCATCGGCCTGGTCATCGCGATCGTCGAGACGCGGGAGGTCGCCGACGTTCCGGACCTCGCCGGGATCCCGATCGGGGTCATGACCGCGATCGCATTCCTCGTCGGCGCGGCCTGCTCCATGGCGTCGGGCATCATCGGCATGACGATCAGCGTCCGCTCGAACGTGCGGACCGCCGCCGCCGCCCGGCGCAGCCTCGTCGAGGCCGTCCAGGTCGCGATGCGCGGCGGGGCCGTCTCCGGCTTCCTCGTCGTCGCCCTGTCGCTCCTGGGCGTGTGGGCGATCTTCACGGTCTACGAGGCGTTCGTGGCCGAGGTCACCGTGGCCGAGGCGCCGTTCCTCATCGTCGGCTTCGGCTTCGGGGCATCGTTCGTCGCTCTCTTCGCCCAGCTCGGCGGCGGCATCTACACGAAGGCCGCCGACGTCGGTTCGGACCTCGTCGGCAAGATCGAGGCGGGCATCCCGGAGGACGACCCGCGCAACGCCGCGGTGATCGCCGACCTGGTCGGCGACAACGTC
>DASTVH010000421.1:0-11025 GCA_035759195.1 Candidatus Limnocylindrales bacterium | reverse complement strand
GACGGGGCCGAGGCACGGGATCCCGTTCGCCACGAGCACGCACACGTTGCCGCGCCGCTTGCAGTCGAGGCAGACGGCCTCCTCGCGGATCTGCGGCCGGCGACCGATGACGAGGGCGGCGAGGACCTCGCGCAGCTGGTCGAGGCTGACTGGGCAGCCGAACAGCTCGAGGTCGACCTCGACGTGCTCCCGGATGGGCGTCGCGGTCGCGAGCGAGTCGATGTACTCCGGGTGGGGGTAGACCGCTGCCCGGAACGCGTCGTGGTCGGCCCAGTTGCGGAGCGCCTGGATGCCGCCGGAGCTGGCGCACGCGCCGATCGTGACGAGCGTCTTCGCCTTGGACCGGAGATCGACGATCTCGCGAGCCTGGTCGGCGGTGCTGATCGAGCCCTCGACGAGGAGGACGTCGTACGGTCCCGCCGAACGGACCGAGCTCGCCTCGGGGAATTCCACGATCTCGAAGCGCTCGACCACGTCGAGCAGCTCGTCCTCGAGGTCGAGGAGCGACAGCTGGCAGCCGTCGCACGAGGCGAATTTCACGATGCCGACCCGAAGTCGGGGTCGGCCGGCGGCGGCGGCCATCAGATGCCCTCCCGACCGAAGACGTCGCCGAGCTCGGCGAGCGAGAAGACCGGACCGTCCCGGCAGACGAAGTAGCGGCCCATCTGGCAGTGGCCGCAGAGGCCGATCCCGCACTCCATGTGGCGCTCGAGCGTCACGAAGACGCGGTCGGCGGTCAGGCCGCGCGCAGCGAGGGCGTCCGCCGTCGCCTGCATCATCCGCTCCGGGCCGCAGACGAAGGCCACCGCGCGCGAGCCGTCCCAGGTTGCCCGGTCGAAGAGGTGGGTCACGACGCCGACCGGCCCGTTCCAGCTCTCGTCGGCGCGGTCGACCGTCAGGGCCAGCTCGATCCCGTCCTCGGCGGCCCAGCTGTCGAGCTCCTCGCGGTAGAGCATGTCGGCCGGGGTCCGGGCGCCGTAGAAGACCCGGACGGCCCCGAACCGGTCGCGCTGGGCCCGGACCGCGTCGACGAGCGGTCGCAGCGGCGCGAGCCCGATGCCGCCGGTCACGAACACGACGTCGCGGCCGGCCGCCTGCTCGAGCGGCCAGCTCGTGCCGAGCGGCCCCCGAAGTCCCAGCCCGTCGCCGATCCCGAGGCCCGTGATCGCGGCAGTCGCCGGACCGGCCGCCCGGATCG
This sequence comes from Candidatus Limnocylindrales bacterium, assembly GCA_035759195.1. Lineage (GTDB taxonomy): Bacteria > Chloroflexota > Limnocylindria > Limnocylindrales > CSP1-4 > CF-46. Next base: position 9,827 of record DASTVH010000421.1, on the reverse strand, counting down.
TCAGCTCGATCGCGTCCTCCCGGAACCGTGAGATCGAGATCGGCAGCGGCGGGTAGGCCGGCAGGGCGATCATCGCGAACTGGCCGGGCCGCCCGGCAAGGAACGCCGGATCGACGTCGCGCATGACGAGCGTCCGGACGTCGGCCGTCTCGTGGCGGACCGCCGCGACGCGGGCGGTCGAGAAATCGCCCGGCGTGGCCGCGGCCGGCGGCAGCGTCGCGGGTTCGGAGTGGAGCTCGAGCGGCGGCGCGATCGCCTGCAGCTCGGCCCGGACGTCGATGCCGACCGGGCACCAGGCGATGCAGCGGCCGCAGCCGACGCACCCGAACGACCCGAACTGGTCGACCCACGTCGCGAACTTGTGGGTCAGCCACTGCCGGTAGCGGTCGCGCGGCCGGCTCCGGAAGTTGCCGCCGGCGACCTTGGCGAAGCCCGCGGTGAAGCAGGAGTCCCAGACCCGCTCGGACGTCGAGACCTGCCCGTCGAGGTCGGAGCGCTGGACGACGCTGCTGCAGAAACAGGTCGGACAGACCATCGTGCAGTTCGTGCAGCTCAGGCACCGCTCGGCCACGCGGGCCCATTCGGGGCTGTCGAACTGGGCCAGGAGGCGGTCGTGGAGACCGGTCGTCGCGACCGGGTCGCCGATCTCGGTGGCCACGTCCTCGACGGCCTTCGAGGCCCGGAAGATCTCCATCGCGTCCGCCAGCCGGACCGGCAGGCGCGCCAGGAGGTCGACGCCCTCGACCGAACCGGCCCGGATGACGAAGCCCTCGTCGATCTCGGTCAGGACCAGGTCGTGGCCGGGGCCGACAGCGGGGCCCGTGCCCATCGACGTGCAGAAGCAGGTCGAGGACGCGGTCGTGCAGTTGACCGCGACGACGAACGCGGCGGCGCGGCGGGCCCGGTAGTCCTCGTCCGCGAACGGTCCGCCGGTGAAGACCTTGTCCTGGATGCCCAGCGCCGCGAGCTCGCAGCCGCGGACGCCGAGGAAGGCGAGCCTCGGCCGGTCCGCCGCCGCGGCCTCGAACGACACGTCCCGCCCGTCGCGCCGGCCGATCGTGAGGGGCACGACCGCCGGGAACGTGAAGCGCTTCCAGCTTGTCGGGCCTGCGTTGTAGCCGAACAGCCGCTCGTCGTCGCGTTGCCGGAGCCGGTACGAGCCCGGTCCCTGCTCGTCGCCCCACCCCCGCGGGAGCTCGTCGGCCGAGGTGATCTCGTCGTAGACGATCGCCCCGTCGGCGACCGTCGGACCGATGACTCGCCGGCCGTCCGCGCGCAGCTCGTCGATCAGGACCTGGAGGTTCGCCCGGAGCAGGAACCACGGGCCCCCGCGGGCCGTCGCCTCCGAGGCGAGGGGCTCCGCCGGTTCGGACTTCATCACCACGGGGTCCTCTCTGAGGTGCTGCGCTCGGCTGCGAACAGGTCGAGCAGCTGGAGGCGGGTCGCGCTCAGGCGGCGGGCCACCGCCTGGAGGACCCGCGGATAGACGCTTGCGGCGAGGGCGTGGTCGGCGCGGAGGGCTGCCCGCAACTCCGCGCCGTTGAAGGACAGGAGGCGGACGTGTTCCACCGCGGTCGCCTCGGACGTCGCGGTGTGCGGCGGGACGAGCGCCGACCAGCCGAGCAGGTCGCCCTCCTCGACGGTCAGGATCGTCACGACGCCGCGCTCCGGGACGTGCATCCGGAGGGCCACCCGTCCGGCCAGGACGATCGAGACGTCCTCGGTCTCCTCACCCTCGCGCAGCAGGCGCGTACCGGGCGGGGCCTCGACGATCCGGGCGAGGGCGGCGAGGCGGGCCTGGGTCTCGGGCGCGAATGCCGCGCCGAACCAGGTCCGGTCGATCGCCCCGACGACGTCGGCGATCTCGCGCGCTTCCACGCTCCGTTCCGTCCGTCCGCTCGCGGTCATTCCGGGGCAGCCTCCGAGAGCCGTTCCCGCTCCCGGTGGGCTGGTGCCTCGACCGCGTCGGCGTTCCTGGCCTGCATCGACCCTACCGGCGGCCCCGCGCGGCCGGATCGGCCGTTCGGCCCGAATCGCGGGCCCGATCGGCACCGCCGGCCCGGGCCGGCGCCGCTCCCCGCCGGGACGGCTCGCGGCCCGGTATGGGATGCTCCCGCCATGCCCGACGACGTTCGCGCCCCGTCGCATCCGAGCCGCGTCGCGGTCGTCGGCGTCGGCAACGTCGGGGCCTCGTTCGCCTATGCCCTCGTCCTGTCGGGCCTCGCGTCGGAGCTCGTCCTGATCGATGTCGACCGGCGGCGCGCGGAAGGCGAGGCGATGGACCTGGCCCACGCCGTGCCGTTCACGAAGCCGATCCGCGTCTGGGACGGCGACTACGAGGACTGCCGCGGTGCGGCGGTCACGGTGATCACCGCCGGCGCGGCCCAGAAGCCGGGCGAGAGCCGTCGCGCGCTCGTCGAGCGCAACGCGGCGATCTTCGGCCAGATCGTGCCCCGGGTCGCGGAGGCGAACCCCGAGGGGATCATCCTCGTGACGACGAACCCGGTCGACGTCCTGACCCATGAGGCGTGGCAGCTGTCGGGCCTCCCGCCGTCGCGGGTGATCGGCTCGGGGACGATCCTCGACACGGCCCGCTTCCGGGCGCTGCTCTCGGAACACTTCGGGGTCGACCCGCGATCCGTCCATGCATTCATCGCCGGTGAGCACGGCGACTCCGAGGTGCCGATCTGGAGCTCCGCGAACATCGCCGGGATGCACCTCGACGACTTCTGCGCAGCCCACGGCATGGAATACGACGCGGCGGAGATGACGGCGATCTTCGAGAAGACCCGCGACGCCGCCTACGAGATCATCGCCCGCAAGGGCGCGACGTACTACGCGGTCGGGGCCGGCCTGCTGCGCATCGTCGAGGCGATCATCCGCGACCAGCGGACGGTCCTCTCGGTCAGCTCACTCATCACCGACTACTACGGGATCTCGGACGTCTACCTGTCGCTGCCGTGCGTCGTCCACCGCGACGGCGTCGAGCGCCAGTTGCGTCTCGACCTGTCGCCGAGCGAGGCGACCGGGCTGCGCCAGTCGGCCGAGGTCCTGCGGCGGATGATCGACGAGCTCGCCGCGACGTCCGACTCCCGATCGCCCGATGCCCGATCGCCGGCCTGACGGCCGAGCGCGCTCCGGCTCCGGATCGGCCGATCGACCGGACAGGGCGGCCGCCGCCGGCACCGCCGCCGGTGCCGCCCAGGACTCGGCGATCGAAGCGATCGTCCGGCGTTACGGGTCGGCGTCCGGCCGCGAGCGGCGGCGCCTCGGGCGCTGGACGAGCGCCGCGCTGCGCGACCCACGACTCGCGCCCGCACTCGAAGCGGCTCGCGACCGGGCGATCGCGGCGGTCGACGAGGAACCGGGCCGGCGGCGGCGCTGGGACCGGGCCTCGAAGCCCCTCCACGAGGCGCTCGTCGAGGGTGCCCGGGGCATTCGCAGCTGGCGGATCGCGATGCTCGTGTGCCACCTCGTGGCGGTCGTCGCGATCGCCGGCCTGTGGAGCGGCCTGCCCGTCCCGGTCGCCTTCGCCTTCGTGCTCCTGGCCCCCGCTTCGGCGCTCCTGGCCTGGGGCCGGGGCCTCGCGCCACTCGGGGCGATCCACGCCGCGCTCGCCGCGGCCGTCAGCGACCGCCTCGACGGGGACGATCTCGCCGCGCTGCGGCGGAGCTGGCAGAACGCGATCGAGCTGGACCCGCCGGCCGGCCCGCCGTCGCTCGGGGTGATCGGGGCGCTGGCACCCAGCGGGTTCCTCGTCGTCGCCTTCTTCGCGGCCGTCATCGCCCGCCTCCAGTGAGCCGCGTGGGCCGCGCCGTTCCGGCGGCGCGCCGGGTCGTCGACCGGTTCCTGCCCCAGGGCGCGCTCGTCCTCTCGATCCTGACCCTCGTCTACTTCGCGATGGGCCAGGTCCGCAACCGCGTCCTTGCGACGACGTTCGGGCTGGGCGAGGAGCTCGCGGTCTACAACCTCGCGTTCCGCATCCCGGAGGTCGCCCTCGACGTGCTCGTGGCCGCCGGGCTGACGGCGCCGTTCGTTCCGATCTTCAGCAGCCTGCGCCGCGACGACGAGAAGGCGGCGAACGACTTCGCCCGGACCGTCCTGACGCTCGCCGTCGCGGTCATGAGCCTGGCGATGGCGATCCTCGCGGTCCTTGCACCCCAGATCGCAGAGGTCGTCGGGCGCGACCTCGATCCGGAGGCCCGGCGGGTCTACGTGGACCTGTTCCGGATCAACTGCATCGGCCAGATCCTGTTCGCCGCCTCGATCACGCTCGGCGAGGTGCTCATCGCCCATCGCCGCTTCTTCTTCTACGCGCTCGCCCTCAGCCTCTACACCGGCGGGATCGTCGTCGGGACGGTCCTCGCCGCCGACGCGATCGGGATCTACGCGCCGGCCTGGGGAGCCGTCGCGGGAGCCGGCGCCCATATGGCGGTGCGAGCGATCGGCACGCTCCGGACGAGCTTCCGGATCAGGCCGGCCCTGCGCATCCGGACGGCGGCCTTCCGGGAGTTCGTGCGGCTCATGATCCCGCGCATGGTCAGCTACCCGATCGACCCCCTCCTCAACACGTTCTTCGGGGTGTTCGCCCTCTCCTTCGGGGTCGTCGCCGCATCGGCCCTGAACTTCGCCGACGACTACCGGGTCGTCCCGGTCAGCCTGATCGGGGCCCAGTTCTCGCTCGCGATCTTCCCCGCGCTGTCGGCCGCCTTCGCCGAGGGCGACCGTGCCGGTTTCGGTTCGCTGCTGCGGCGCAACCTGCTGGTCATCGGCGGGCTGACGACGGCCGGGGCGATCGCCCTCGCGATCATGGCCCCGCTGCTCATCGACATCCTCCTCGGCGGCGGCGCGTTCGGGCCCGACGACGTGGCCGTCACGGCCGCGATCCTCGGCGCCTTCGCGATCTCGATCCCGCTCGACAGCCTGACCTATCCGCTGTCACGGGCGCTCTACGCGACCCACAACACGATCCTCCAGGTCGTCGCGTCGATCGCCTCGTTCGCCACGATCGTCGTCACGGCGCTCCTCCTGGGGCCGCTCGTCGGCATCTACTCGATCCCGCTCGGCTACGCCGCCGGGACGGCCCTCAAGGTCGCCCTCCTGAGCGTCTTCCTCGTCACCCGGATGCGCCGACTGCCCTGGCTGCCCCGCGAGGGCGCCGTCAGCGAGACGCGCTGACCGGCATCGTCGGGACGACCGTGATGTACTTGCCGTCGCGGTCGGGGTAGAGGCCCTCGGGCCGCTTCCACGGCAGGAAGTTGCGCTCCATCTCGGGCCAGTCCTGGTAGGCGCCGGGCGGATCCGACTGGCCCCAGATCGACGATTCCCACGGGTACCACGGGTCGAGGATGTAGGTCCCCGTCATCACCGCGTCGGGGAAGAGGAGCGGGTCGGCGTCGGCGGTGTAGCCGGTCATGACCCAGGTGTGGGCGCCCCGCCAGGTCAGGAGGATCGCCGGCGAGTTCGTCGTCGAGATCGCGATCGCCGCGTCGCGGACGGCGTCGCCCCGCGACGTAAAGGCCCGGATCTCGTAGCCGGGGGCGCCGTACGCCTCGAGGGCGAGGGCGATCGCGGCCGGACCCCACTCGCCATTGCGGCTGTCGTCGAGGCTCTCCCACTCCCGGACCCGGGAATGGATCCCGGCCTGGAACGCCTCCGAGGTGTCGGCCAGGCCGAGCACGGCAAGCGTCATCTGTATCCCCGACGGTGCGCACCAGTCCTTGCGCGCCTGGTGGGCGAAGACGGCCTCGTGGTCGTCGACGATCGTCACGTCCACGGGCGCCCGGACGAGCGGCGTCGGGGTGGGCGTGGGCGTGGCGCCGGGTCGCAGCGTCGGGCGCGGCGTCGGCTGGCGGGTCGGGGCCGGCGTGACCTCGACGGTCGGCAGTGTCTCGCGGTCCGGCACCGGTCCCGCCAGGAAGCGGTCGATCCGGGCGACGAGGCTCTCGAACCGGTCGCCGGCGCCCGCCGCGTTCGTGGCGATCGCGCCGAACCCGAGAGCCACCGCGACGAGGGCGACGACGAACAGGGTCCGCCACGGGACGCGGCGGCGGCGAAGCGGGCTCACGGGCATCGGTTCGAGGGAGCGGTCACGCGCTGGTCTCCGGCGGCTGGACGTCGTGGCGACGCGCGGGGGATGCCCCGTGCGACGCGGCCGAAACCGTCCGAACGTTCGGGGGGATGGTATCGGCCGAGGCTGGACCCGTCATTCGCCGCACGTCCGGGGCGGAGGCGGACGCGAGCTCCATCGGCGTCGGGGACGTGGCCGTCGCGGCCGATGTGCGACCATCAAGGGGCATCGTGACGCCGCCTCAGGAGACGCCTTGTGGACCGCTTCGAGCCGAACCTCCGCATCCCCGGGCCGACCGCCCTGCCGCCGTCGGTCCGCGAGGCCGGCGCCCGCCAGATGATCAACCACCGCGGCCCGGAGTTCGCCGCGATGCTCGAGCGGGTCATCTCCGGCATGAAGCCGTTCTACGGCACGACGAGCGACGTGGCGGTCCTGAGCTGTGCCGGGTCGGGCGGCCTCGAGGCCGCGATCGTCAACATGCTTTCGCCCGGCGACCGCGTCCTCGGCGTGTCGATCGGCGCGTTCGGCGACCGGTTCGCGAAGATCGCCGGCGTCTACGGTGCCGAGGTCACGAAGATCGAGGTCGAGTGGGGCCGGGCCGCGGATCCGTCCGTCGTCCGCGACGCGCTGGCGGCGCAACCAGGCTACAGGGCCGTGCTCCTCACCCACAACGAGACCTCGACCGGCGTCATGAACCCGATCCCGGTCCTCGCCGCGGCGGTCCGCGACGTCGCCCCCGAGACGTTCATCCTCGTCGACGCGGTCTCCAGCCTGGGGGCGGTCCCCTTCGAGATGGACGCCTGGGGAGTTGACGTCGTCGTCACCGGTTCGCAGAAGGCCTGGATGGCCGCGCCGGGTCTCGCCATGGTCGCCGCGTCGCCGCGGGCGTGGGAGGCGATGGAGTCGGCGAAGATGCCGCGTTTCTACCTCGATCTGCGGGCCCATCGCGATGCCGCGGCGAACGGCCAGACGCCGTTCACGCCGGCGATCGCGGTCGTCTACCAGGTCGACGAGGGCCTGCGGCTCATGGCCGCCGAAGGGGCCGCCTCGATCTACGCCCGCCACGAGGCCTGCGCGGCGGCGGCCAGGACCGGTCTCCAGGCGCTCGGCTTCGAGCTCTTCGCCGACGAGCGCTTCGCGTCGCGGACGGTCACCGCCGCCAGACTCCCCGACGGGCACGACTGGAAGACGTTCAATGGCGCGATCAAGGCCCACGGCGTCGTCCTCGCCGGCGGCCAGGGCAAGCTCGCCGGCCGGATCTTCCGGCTGGGCCACCTCGGCTCGGTGACGGTCGAGGAAGTGCTCGGCGTGATCGCGGTCCTCGAGACGGTCGCGCTCGAGCAGGGGCGCCCGCTGACTCCCGGGTCGGCGGTCGGGGCGGCCTGGGCGGCCGCGGTCGAATCGCTCGGCCTCGCGAGCGCGGCCACGACCGGAGCGGGCGTTCCGGCGTGAGGATCCTCGTCGCCGAGCCGATCGCGAAGGAGGGCATCGCGATCCTCCGGGCGAATCACGAGGTCGACGAGCGGCTCGGTCTCTCGCGCGACGAGCTCTGCGCGATCCTGTCGGAGTACGACGCGCTCGTCGTCCGCAGCCAGGTCAAGGTCGACGCGGCGGTCATCGCCGCCGGACCCCGCCTCGTGGTGATCGGCAGGGCCGGCGTCGGCGTCGACAACGTCGACCTCGACGCGGCGACCCGGGCCGGGATCACGGTCGTCAACGCGCCGACCGGCAACACGATCGCGGCGGCCGAACACACGCTCGCGCTCCTCTACGGCGTCGCCCGGCGGATTGCCCCAGCCGATGCGTCGCTCCGGCGCGGGGAGTGGAAGCGGACCCAGTTCACGGGCCTCGAGCTGCGCGGCCGGACGCTCGGCATCGTCGGGCTCGGCAAGATCGGCCAGGCGATCGCCGCCCGGGCCATCGCGATGGAGATGACGGTCGTCGCGGCGGATCCGTTCGTGACGCCCGAGCAGGCGGCCCACCACGGCGTCGAGATGGTCGGCTTCGACGAGCTGCTCGCGCGGAGCGACGTCGTGTCGGTCCATGTCCCGCTGTCGCGTGCGACGCGCCACCTGATCTCGACGCAGCAGCTCGCCCGGATGAAGCCCGGCGCCATCCTTCTCAACGTGGCCCGGGGCGGCGTCGTCGACGAGGCGGCCGTGGCCGCCGCCCTCGAGACGGGCGCGCTGGCGGGCGCCGGGGTCGACGTCTTCGAGACGGAGCCGCCGACCGGCTCGCCGCTGCTCGACGCGCCGAACACACTCCTCACGCCGCATCTCGGGGCGTCGACGGCCGAGGCCCAGGTCGCGGTCGCCGAGGAGGTCGCGGACCAGGTCCTCGACGTGCTCGCGGGGCGCAGCGCCCGGTATGCCGTGAACGCCCCTCTCGTCACGCCGGAGACGGCCCGTGCCCTGGCCCCGTACCTGCCGCTCGGCGAGGTCCTCGGGCGTTTCTTCGCCCAGTTCTGCCGGACGGGGATCCGGACGCTGACCCTCGAGATCGGCGGGGAGCTGGCCGCGTTCGACGGCTCGCCCCTGACGGCGGCGGTCCTGCGGGGCCTGCTCGAGACCTCGACGACCGAGCGGGTCAACCTCGTGAACGCGGCATCGCTCGCGAAGGCCCGCGGGATCACGCTCGTCGAGCGCAAGACGCCCGAGGCCGGCGCCTACGCCAGCCTCCTCACGCTCTCGGGCGAATCGGGCGGCCGGACGACGACGGTCGCGGGGACGGTCGCGGCCGGCGAACCGCGCCTCACCCGCCTGAACGAATATCCGCTCGACATGGAGCCGGCCGGCGTGATGCTGATCACCCGCCATCACGACCGCCCGGGGATGATCGGGCGCGTCGGTCAGACGCTCGGTCGGGCCGACGTGAACATCAGCGCGATGCACCTCGGGCGGACCGCGCCGCGGGCCGACGCGCTCATGGTCCTCGCCCTCGACGACGACGTGCCGCCGACCGTCGCCGAGGAGATCCGGTCCCACGAGGGCGTCATCGACCTGTGGACGATCCGGCTGGGGAAGGATCGCTGAGCGGCCCTGGCGGCGGCCGCCCGGACGGCGGCGGCCCGGACGGCGACGCCCGGCTCGCCGACCCGGCGGCCTCGCCGCTGATCCCGCCGGGCCTCGACGGCGCGCTCGTCCTCGTCCGCCACGGCGAGTCCGAGTTCATCGTGGAGCGTCGCTTCCAGGGCCAGGCCGAGACGCCGCTCTCGCCGGTCGGGCTGCGCCAGGCCGAACGGACGGCCGCCAGGCTCGCGCTGCCCCACCAGTCGCCGGCCCTGCCGGTGCCGGGCGGCCCGCCCCGCGAGATCGTCCACTCACCGCTGCGCCGAACGGCCCAGACCGCCGAGGCGGCGGCCGCGGCCATGGCCGACGAGCTGGCATTCGGGCGGCCGATCCCGATCCGGCCCGACCCCGGCTTCCTGGAGATCGGCCAGGGCGAGTGGGAGGGCCGCAGCCACGCCGAGATCGAGGAGCGCTGGGGCGACGTCCCCGCGACGTGGCGACGACACCCGCTGGAGGCCTGGGCGCCCGGTGGCGAGGCGATCCCCGACGTGGCGGCCCGCGTCCGGCCGGCCGTTGCCCGGGCCCTCGCCGGCCTCGCGGCGGCCGGGGTGCCGGGCACGCTCGACCGACCCCAGGTCGAGGGCTACCGCGACCCACCGCCGGAGCAGCCGTGGTCGATCGTCGTCGGCCACGACGGCATCTTCAAGGTGCTGCTGCTGAGCCTGTTCGAACTGCCGCTCGAGCGCTTC
>DASTVH010000420.1:0-6157 GCA_035759195.1 Candidatus Limnocylindrales bacterium | reverse complement strand
GTGGCCACGCCGAACGCGGTCCGCGGCGTGAATTCGTAGAGGTCCCACGGCGAAGGCCCGGCGCTCGGTGCGTTGTAGGGTGCCGTGATCGCGCCGTCCTCGACCCGCGCCGGCCAGCCCTGCGCGTCGTAGAGCCCGGCGAGGCGCTGGAGCGTCGAGCCGTCGGTCACCTTCGTCGCCGCGCCTTCGACCACGAGATCCAGCTCGGGGAGCTTGATCGAAATCACGCAGTCGGCCCGTTCGGCGAGGTTCCGGCTCTTCCGGGTCCCGGCTCCGCTCACGAAGTAGAACCTGCCCTCGACCCACAGTGCCCCCACGCCCGCGACATGCGGCCGTCCGTCCGGGCGGACCGTCGCCAGGAAGTGGGTGACGTTCTCGCCGACGACGGCCTGGAGCTGCTGCTCCGCGCGCGACCAGGGAAGCGGCGGATGGCCGTAGGTATCGAGGTTCGTCGTCTCCATGTCCTGCTCCTTGCGATCGGTGGCTGCTGTCAATGTGACGCGATCGGCGGTGGTGATTCATCGGTGGAAAGGCCCCGCGCGGGAACAACGATCGGGGTGCGAGCCCGATCGCGGCTCGGGCACAGCCTTGGCGCTTGCGCTGACATGACGATCCGTCATGACAGCGTGTCATCTGCATCGCAGAGTGCGGGTGAGATTGGGCTGCAAACCGCCACGATCGCCAGCCCGGCGTTCGCCCGATCGCACGTCGAATGAGGGTTCCGATATGTCACAGCAAGAGGCAATCGAGGCGGCATTGGCGGCGTGGCGTGAGGCGGAGCGGCGGCTGGCGCATGCGATCGGCGCCGAGCGCGAGGCGGCAGGCCGTGACATTGAGCGCCACCGGGCGGAGTATCAGCTCCACGCCACCGGCCACATGGCCGAGCGAATCGGCATGCTCCACGAGGCCGAGAGCCGTCGGTCGCATGCGACACCCTCGACGCCGCCGTTCCATGAGGCCGCGCGGGACACCAAGGAGATCGCGAGCGACATCTGGGAGGCTGCCCGACGGAGCGACGAGGATACGCCGCAGACCGCGGCGAATCAGCGGACCGCGCCGGTCCGTTAGCGCACTGGTGGGCGTGCCGTCACTCCCTCTCGCGGGCCGCCTCGATCGCCTGAAGTAGCCGATCGAGCAGCTCCCGCCGGCGCTGCGCCTGGGCAACCTCGTCGCTCATCGTCTCGCGGGCGCTGTCGCTGCCGTAGCCGAACGAGTGGCGGGCCCCGCGGCGCCGCGCCTGGGCGAGCTCACTGGCTCTCGCCGCGAGGAGCGCACCCTCGAGGACGTCGAGATCGCCCTCCGATTCGAGCGGCACCTCGAGCCGGAGCACCCGCCGGGTCGGCCGGTCCGGGCTCACGGCGCGTCCGCCGCGCCGCAGGCGGCAGTTCTCAGCGGGCCGCCGTCGGGGTCCGGTGGAGCATCGTCGCGAGCTGCTCGAGGAGCTTCCATGCCACCTCAGCATCGCCCTGGACGAACGAGCGGAAGTCCCACAGGGTCATGACGTAGCAGTGCAGGTCCGTGACAGCCGTGACGGTGGCCGTCCGGACGCGATCGCTGATCAGGGCGATCTCGCCGAAGTGGCTGCCGGGGCCGAGGCGCGACACCTCGCTGCCGCCGACCGTCGCGACCGCCTCACCGTCGGCGACGACGAAGAACCCGATCCCGCGCTCCTCACCTTCCTTCACGACGGCCGAACCGGCCGGAAACGTCCGCTCGCTGAAGTCCCTGGCGAGCTTCTCGAGGTGCTTCCGATCGAGACTCGAGAGCATCGGTACGCGCGACAGCGCTTCGACCACATTCGTTGCCATGGGCCGATGTTGACCTCGACCGCCCGATTGTCAATGCCCGGTTGCGTCCGACGCCGAAAGCCGGGCCACGACGGCCTGGGTCAAACCCCACGCCCGCGACGGGTCGCGCGGCAGGCGGATCCGGACCTGGTTCGACGCGAACGTCACCTCCGACGGCTTCACGCCCGGCAGCCCGCCACCGCTGAGCAGGCGCATCGCCGTCGCCCGGGTCATCCCCTCCCCGAAGCGGACGACGAGCTGGCCCTCCTCGCGCGACATCGAGGCGACGCCGGCCGACTCCGCCGCCAGCCGCAGCTCGGCGACCTCGATGAGACGGACCACCGGTGGCGGCATCGGCCCGAACCGATCGGTGAGCTCCTGGCGGAACGCAGCGAGATCGCCTGTAGAACGGGCCCGTGCCAGGCGCCGGTAGAGCTCCAGCTTCTGGGCCTCCTCGGGCACGTACTCGTCGGGCAGGTGCGCCTCGACGGGCAGATCCACGACCGCCTGCGGCTTCTCGACCCGTGGCGGCCGATCCTCGCGCCGCGCCTTGCGCTCCTCGACGGCCTCGGCGAGGAGCCGCGAGTAGAGGTCGAACCCGACCGCGGCCATGTGGCCGGACTGCTCGCCGCCGAGGATGTTGCCGGCGCCCCGGATCTCGAGATCGGCGAGGGCGATCTGGAAGCCGGCCCCGAGCTCGGACGCGTTGAAGATCGCCTGGAGGCGCTTGCGGGCCTCCTCGCTCATCCGCTCCCGGCGGCGGTAGAGGAGGTAGGCGTAGGCCCGCCGCGACGAACGCCCGACACGCCCCCGGAGCTGGTAGAGCTGGGCCAGCCCGAGCGTGTCGGCCCGGTCGATGATGATCGTGTTCGCGTTCGGGATGTCGAGCCCGGACTCGATGATCGTCGTGCAGACCAGGACGTCGGCCTCGCCGGCGGCGAACGTGATCATCACCTTCTCGAGAGCACCCTCGGGCATCTGGCCGTGACCGACGACGAACCGGACGCCGGGCAGCATCCGCCGAAGCTGCTCGGCCTGGGCCTCGATCGTCTCGACCCGGTTGTGGACGAAGAAGACCTGGCCGCCGCGGTCGAGCTCGCGGAGGATCGCGTCGCGGACGAGGCCGGCCGACGCCTCGGCGACCCGGGTCTGGATCGGCAAACGGTCCTCGGGCGGCGTCTCGATGACCGACATGTCGCGGATTCCGGCGAGGGCGAGGTTGAGTGTCCGCGGGATCGGCGTCGCCGACAGCGTCAGGACGTCGACCTCGCGGCGGAGCTGCTTGAGCCGCTCCTTGGCCGCGACGCCGAAGCGCTGCTCCTCGTCGACGACGACGAGGCCCAGGTCGCGGAACGTCACATCCCGGCTGAGCAGCCGGTGGGTCCCGATGACGAGATCGACCGAGCCGTCGGCAAGCCCGGCGAGGGTCCGCTTCTGCTCGGCCGGCCCGACGAACCGCGAGAGGAGGCGGACCTGGATCGGGAACGCTGCGAAGCGCTGTCCGAACGTCTGGTGGTGCTGCGCCGCGAGGACCGTCGTCGGGACGAGGACCGCGACCTGCTTTCCGTCCTGGATCGCCTTGAACGCCGCCCGCAGGGCGACCTCGGTCTTGCCGTAGCCGACGTCGCCGACGACGAGGCGGTCCATCGGCCGGCCGACCTCCATGTCGGACTTGACCTCGACGGCGGCTCGGGCCTGGTCGGGCGTCTCCTCGTACGGGAAGCTCGCCTCCATCTCGGACTGCCACGGCGTGTCGGGCGTGAACGGGTGGCCCTGGGCCCGCTGGCGCGAGGCGTAGAGCTCGAGCAGCTCGTCGGCGAGATCGGTGACCGCCTTGCGGACTCGCTGCTTCGTCCGCAGCCACTCGGTGCCGCCGAGCTTGCTGAGCTGCGGCCGGTCGGCTCCCGAGTAGCGCGAGATCCGGTTGATCTGCTCGACCGGGACGAAGATCTTGTCGCCGCCCTGGAAGCTCAGCTCGAGGTAGTCGCGGTCCTCGCCCTCGGAGCGGTTGCCCCGCCGGAGCATCTGCTCGTAGCGGGCGACGCCGTGGTCGATGTGGACGACGAGGTCGCCCGGCGTCAGGCGCTCGAGGATGTCGCGCGGGACGACCCGCCGGAGCGCCTTCGGGCGCCGGACGCGGACCGTCCCGAAAAGCTCCCGGTCGGTGACGAAGGCGAGGCCGTCGGGGCCGCCTTCGAAGCCGCCGTTCAGGCTCCGCTCCACGAGGACGACGGCACCGGGCGGCGGCGCCTCCGGCGCGTGGACGACCGCGGCGGGGTGCCCGGCCTCCTCGAGGAGCTCGGCGAGGCGGGGCGCCTGGTCGCTGGCGAGGACGATCCGCGCCGCGTCGTCCTGCCAGCGCTCGACCGCGTCCGCGATCGCGGCGCCGCGGCCGGCCGGCAGCTGCGGCTCGCGCCAGCCGAACAGGTCGCCGGAGCTGAGGCCGCGGGCGGCGAGGGCGGCGGTCTCGGGCGCCTCCGACTCCCACGTGAGCTCGAGGGTCCGGCCGGCGACGAGCCGGGACTTCCATGGCCGCGGGCCGACGTACGTCGATGGCCAGTCCTTCGGCAGCTCACCGGCCTCGACCATCTCGGCCCGCCGCTCGTCGGCCTGGCGCCACAGGAACTCGGCGGCCTCGGCGATGTCGCCGGGCTCGTCGAGCAGGAGAAGCGTGTCCGGTGGCACGTGGTCGAGGCCCGAGGCGGGCGCGAGAATCGGCGCCCACACCTCGGCCGCGTCGCCGACGCTCAGGGCCCGCGACGCGTCCCCCGCCTCGAACCGCTCGAGATCCGCAGCGAGGCGCTCGGGGAGCTTTGCGGCCTTCCGGCCGAGGGCATCGGCGAGGCCGCCGGGACGGCGCAGGAACTCCGACGCGGGCAGCAGCGTGGCCCGCTCGAGCGGGTCGACGGCCCGCTGGTCGGTCGGGTCGAAGGCTCGGAGCGAATCGACCTCGTCGCCGAAGAACTCGATTCGGACGGGCAGGCCCGCCGAGGGCGGGAAGACGTCGACGATCCCACCGCGGCGGGCGAACTCGCCGCGACCGGCGACCTCGGCGACCGGCGCATAACCCAGGTCGAGCAGGTCGCGGAGCAGCTCGTCCTGGCGGAGCCGTCCGCCCGCCGCCAGCACGCGCGGCGACGCCGGCAGGTCCGGGGGGTCGATCGTGTGCTGGACGAGGGCCTGGACGCTGGCGACGAGGACGCGCGCGCGGCCACTCCTCCACGAGGAGAGAGCAGCGACGCGCGCGGCCGTCTCGTCGGCGACGAGCTCGCTGCGCTCGTAGGCGAGGGCGGTCCGCGGCTCGAGCACGGCCACGGCCTCGGGGTCGCCGAGCCACGCCTGGAGCTCCTCTGCGACGCGGTCGCCGATCTCCGCGTCGCGGGCGATCCAGCACAGGCGCTCGCCGCCGTCGAGGGCGGCGAGGGTCGCGGCGAGGTACGACTTCGCGCCGTGGGGAACGCCGGTCAGCCCGACGTGGCGGCGCTCCCCGGCGAGCCGTTCCCGGAGCGTGGCGAAGGAGCCGGTTGCGGCGAGGAGCGGCGTGAGGTTGCTGAGATCGGGCAGCCGCCGGCCCGCGCCGCGTCCGCTTCCCGCGGCCGCTCCCCGGGCCGCTTTCGCTCCGGACGCCTTCGCCCGCTCGGCCGCCGCGTAGGCCTCGGCGATTCGCCGATCGCGCCCGCGCCGGCCGCGCATCGTCGGCGTCGTCACGAGACCTTCAACGGCCGCGTCACTCGGCCTCCTCGAGCGGCTTCACCTTGCGCCATCCGGTGCGCGTCCGGCGGATCCCGCTCGCGTCGGGCGGCCCGTCGACGGCGCCCGGCGGCGCGAGCAGCTCGCTCTCGGCCGGGCGCAGCTCGAACATGTTGAAACGGTTCGCCGCCTTGTTGACGCCGTGGCGGGCCCACTCCTCGACGCCGTCGGCGGCCGCGTCGAGAAGCTCGTCGAGCCGGCGCCGCTCGTCCTCCTCGAACTTCGAGAGGACGTGGTCGATGAAGCCTCGGCCCGGCGCCCCGATCCCGACCCGCAGGCGGGCGATCTTCTCGGTCCCCATCTCCTCGATCACCGAGCGCAGGCCGTTGTGGCCGCCCGGTCCGCCGCCCTCGCGGAAGCGGAGCTTGCCGAAGGGCAGGGCGAAGTCGTCGGCGACGATGAGCAGGTCGCCGAGCGGCGCGTGCTCGCGCGCGAGGACCTTGCGCACGGCCAGTCCTGAGTCGTTCATGAACGTCAGGGGCTTGACGATCATGAGATCGAGGCCCCGGTAGCGGCCCATCGCGATCGAGGACGCGTCGCGGGTCCGGCCCTTGCCGGCCCAGCCCGCCCGGTCGGCGATCCGGTCGAGGACCATCCAGCCGATGTTGTGGCGGGTCGCG
>DASTVH010000419.1:0-26604 GCA_035759195.1 Candidatus Limnocylindrales bacterium | reverse complement strand
GTGCGACCTCGAGGTCGGCCCGGACGGCGAGCTCCTCGTCCAAGGCGCCGGCGGCATGCAGTCGACGGAGTCGCTGCCCGTTCTCGGTCCGACCGAGATCCGAGCGGACGGAGTCACTGGGAGCGAAACGGGGCCCGGAGGATCGCGCTCGTCGGTGACCGGCCAGGCCGGCCCGGTCATCGCCTCGCTGGCGGTCGTGACGCCGAGCGGCCTGCGCATCCGGCCCAGTCTCGGGCGGGAGGGCTGGTTCGCCGCCTGGTGGCCCACGCTCGAGATGGAGGTCGTCGTCGAGGGCTACGACGCGAGCGGTGCGCTCGTCGGCAAGGCGCCCTGAGGCGGCGGCCGGCGCCCTGCCGCCACGGACCTAGACTTGCGTCGATGACCGATCAGGCCTCACCGACCCGCCACGTCACGACCGCCCGGATCGTCGCCGTCCGCGGCTCGTCGCTCGAGTACCGGGCGGACCGGGTCGTCGGCGAGGAGCCGCTCGAGATCCGGGCGGCCGGCCCGGGCCAGGAACCGGTCGCCGTGGCCGTCACGATGCGCACGCCGGGCTTCGAGGACGAGCTGGCGGCCGGCTTCCTGCGTACCGAAGGCCTGATCGACGGTCCCGAGATCCTTCGATTCCAGGCGGGCGACCCCGAGGAGATGAACCAGCCCGACGACCGGATCACGGTCCACCTGGCCCGCGCCTTCGACACGTCGCTCGTCGCCGAGCGGCACTTCGTCGCGACCGCCTCGTGCGGGATCTGCGGCAAGGCGTCCCTCGACGAAGTCGCGTTCCGGGCCCCCGACATCCCGGCCGGGCCGATCGTTTCACGGGCCGTCATCCTGGCCCTGCCGAACCTGCTGCGGGCCGCTCAGCGGGCGTTCGACGAGACCGGCGGCCTCCACGCGGCGGCGCTGTTCAGCCCGGCCGGTGAGCTCATCGCGATCCGCGAGGACGTCGGGCGCCACAACGCGCTCGACAAGCTCGTCGGCTCCCAGCTCCTCGGGCGTGCGATGCCGCTCCACGACCGGCTGTTGATGGTCAGCGGCCGGGTCAGCTTCGAGATCGTCCAGAAGGCTGCTGTGGCCGGGATCCCGATCGTCTGCGCGGTCTCTGCCCCGTCGGACCTCGCGATCGAGGCCGCAGACCGGTTCGGGGTCACGCTCGTCGGCTTCCTGCGGGGCGACGGCTTCAACGTCTACGCCCACGACGAGCGGGTCGACCTGCGGGACCTGCTCGGCCTGGCGTGACCCGGGTCCCGCCTGACGGCGCCGGGCGAGGGGTGTATCGTCGGAGCCCGCCTTCGCGCCGCTCCACGGCGATTGCCCCAGCACGAGGAGCCTGACGATGACGCCGACCCTCCGTCGAATCCCCAGCCTCGGCCTTGCCCTCGCCCTGGCGATCGCGACCGCTCTCGCCCCGGCGGCCGCGTCCGGCGCGACGATCGCGACGTTCGTGCCGATCGGCTCCGGCTACACGGCCGAGACGCTCGAGCAGTTCGCCGCGGAGGCCGCCGAGGTCGACGACAGCGGCGCGGTCTCGATTCTCGTCGTCCCGATCACGTTCGCCACCGACGCGTTCCGGATCTCGAACGGCGAACGCCAGCAAAACCTGACGCTCGCAGAGACGCGGCGGAGCCAGGTCGAGGCGGCCTGCGACGCGGTCGTTCCGCCGGGTGAGAGTTGCAGCGCGGTCCTCGCCCCGGTGCTCGTCCGGGACGACGCCTTCGACCCGGCGAACGTGGCCCTCGTGACACCGGGCCTCGACGGCATCTACATCCTCGGCGGCGACCAGGTCGTCGCGATGCAGGTCGTCGCGAACACCCCGTTCGAGGACGCCCTCGCCGCTGCCCAGGCGGCCGGCGCGGTGACGAGCGGGAACAGCGCCGGCGCCGCGGTCGAATCCGCGGACATGATCGCCGGCTACGTCGGCAACAACGGCCCCGAGCAGGGATTCGAGCAGGGCGCGGTCGACCTCTGGCTCTTCGACGGCCCGACCGATGACGAACGCGGGCTCGTCTTCGGCCTCCGGGACCTGCTCCTCGACCAGCACGTCCTCCAGCGCGGCCGGATCGCCCGGCTCATCAACGCGTCGATCACGACCGGTCAGCTGGGGATCGGGATGGACGCCGAGACGGCCGCCACGATCGAGGCCGGTACGGACCTGACCGAGATCGGCGGTCTGTCGGCGGTCTTCGTGGCCGATCCCCTGACCTACGCATCGGTCGGCCAGTTCGATCCCACCGGCACGCTGGCGGCCCGCGACGTCGCCACCCACGTCCTGCCGGCCGGCGACGCCTATGACATCGCGACGCGCGAGCCGATCGTCGGCGGCCTCGCCGCACCCGCCCCGGACATCTCCGGCCGGACCCTGCCCGACGTCACCGTCTCGGCGGGAGCCGGGGCGCTGCTGCTCGGTGGAGGTCGGCCGTCCGCTGCCGTCCTCGAGCGGCTCATCGCGTCCTCGGGCGGTCCGGGCGCCTCGATCGCCGTCGTCGCGGTCGGCTACCCGAAGGCGGAGCTCGGTGTCAAGGACGGCAGGGCCCTCGCGGCGAACCTCTCGGCGCTCGGCGCGACCGCGACCGGCTACGCCGTCGATCGGAAGGACGACGCGGCTGCCGCACCGGCCGCCATCGCTGCTGCCGACGGAATCGTGCTGACCGCGCCCGATCCCGCCGCAGTCCTCGCCGCCCTCGCGGCGACGCAGGCCGTCACCGACGCGATCGAAGCGGCGTGGCTCGGCGGCGCGGCGCTCCTCGCCGACGACGCCGCCGCCTCGGCCGTCGGTACGACGTTCACCGCCGATCCGCGTCCCGGCATCTACACGAGCCAGATCGAACGGGCCGCGATCGCCGAGTTCCGGCCCGACAGCACGACGATCGCGGCCGGTCTGGCCTGGATCGACGCGGCGGCCGAGCCGGGCATCGTCTCGAACCGCCACTGGGGCCGCCTCTACAGCGTCCTCGCGGCCCAGGCGGCTGCCGACCGATTCGCCTTCGGGATCGACGCCGGCACCGCCGTCGAGTTCGGCACGGTGCGGCCCCTCGTCGTCGGCGAAAGCGTCGCCGTGGTCCTCGACGGGCGCCACGGGACGTTCGGAGCCGGAACGAACGGGGCGCTCGCAGCCCGCTGGGTCCTCCTCGACACGTTCGTGGCAGGTCAGGCGGTCGAGTAACGGCGAGCGGCCGGGACCGCGCCGGGGGCTAGTCGCCCGGTCGCGCCGACCGAACACCGGGAAACGGCGGTCGCGGCATGCCCCGCTCCAGCGCGTCGACGATCCGGGCGGCCGCCTCCTCGGGCGCCAGTCGCGAGGTGTCGACCTCGAGGTCGTAGCCGCCCCGGCGGTGGATCACCGCGAACTGGGCCTCGGCCTGGCCGATCGTCCGATCGCGCCGGGCCCGCTCGCGCTCGAGGACGACGTCGAGCGGACAGCGCACGCCGACGTACAGGACGCTCAGGTCGGCCCAGCGCCGGGCCATGTCGTCGAGCCAGCGGTCCTCGAGCAGGACGTGGTCGACGATGACGTCCAGTCCGGCGCCGGCCAGCGCGGCTGCGGTCCGGTGCATGCCGCCGATGAGACGCTCGCCGAGCGGCCCGGTCTCGATCGTGAAGGGACCCTCCCGGCGGCCGTCGGGCCGCACGTAGCGGAAGACCTCGGACCAGTGCGGCTGGTCGAGATAGCGCTTCGGCAGGGCGAAGACGAAGCGGTCGATGCCGATCTCGAGCCAGGGCTCCGACAGGTGATCCTGGAGGGCCCGGACGAGCGTCGTCTTGCCGCTCGACGACGTGCCGTTGAGAAGGATGATCCTGCCGGTCGGCGGCGCCGGGCCGGAACCGCTGCGGTTCAGCCGCCGGGGCCCGGTCGCGGGCCGCGGTTCTGGACGAACTGGAAGCCGAACCGGCCCTTGATGCAGAGATGGCCCTCGGCCACCGACGAGTCCAGCGGCGAGCCGACCTTCACGATCTCGTTGTCCTGGACGTGGAGCGACAGCGTGCAGCCGACGCCGCAGTAGGGGCAGATCGTGTCGGTGACCGTCTGGGCGCTCTCGTCCCAGGTCCCGGCGGCCCGCATGTCGTGTTCGGACTTGAACATCAGGGCGCCGGTCGGGCAGACGCCGATGCAGTTGCCGCAGTAGACGCAGGCCGACTGCGGCAGCGGCACGTTCTGCTCGGTCGAGATCCGGGCGTCGAAGCCCCGACCGGCGACCGCGATCGCAAACGTGTTCTGGGCGTCCTCGCCGCACGCCTCGACGCACTTGTAGCAGAGGATGCACTTCGAGTAGTCCCGAACGTACAGATCGTTGTCGACCTTGACCGGCTGGGCGACGTTCTCGGCCAGGGCGCCGTGCGGGGCGTGGTGGTGGCCCGGCTCGCGGGCATCTCGCTCGCCGGCGGCCGCCGGCGGCGCCGGTGGGCCGTACCGCGCCGGGTCGGCGTCGTAGCGCTCGAGGTAGTCGCCTGCGGTCGGCGTGGTCGAGAGGTCGACCGAGGAGCCGAGGAACTCGAGGACCATCTTCCGACTGTGGCGGA
Organism: Candidatus Limnocylindrales bacterium; assembly: GCA_035759195.1. Lineage (GTDB taxonomy): Bacteria > Chloroflexota > Limnocylindria > Limnocylindrales > CSP1-4 > CF-46. The sequence goes on along the minus strand of DASTVH010000419.1, from coordinate 22,086 downwards.
CGCGCTCCGAGTCGGTCTGGACCTCCATCCCGGGCTCGACACGGCGCGAGCAGGCCGGCACGAGGACGCGCGAGCCGGTCACCTCCACGACGCAGACCCGACAGACGTTGACCGGCGTCAGGTTCTCGAGGTAGCAGAGCGTCGGGGTGTCGATGCCCTGGGCCCGGCAGGCCTCCAGGATCGTCGAGCCGGCCGGCACCGCGACCGCCTCACCGTCGACCGTGAGCTCGACCGGCGGCAGGGCCGGTGCGGGCGGCGGCGTGGGCGGCCGCGTCGGACGCGCCGGCGGGTTGACGATGATCGGGTGGTTCGGGCTGCCGGGCGGAAGGGCTTCGGTCGTCATGCCGTCACCAGGTCGGGCCGCCGGAAGGCGCTCTCGATCGCCGAGCTCGCCGTCTGGCCGAGGCCGCAGATGCTCGCATCTCGCATCGCCCGGCCGATCTCGCCGAGGAGGGCCAGCTCGTCCTCGCGGCTGCCGAGCGTGGCCCCGGTGGCGAGGCGGGCCATCAACTCCTCCTGGCGCACGGTGCCGACCCGGCACGGCACGCACTGGCCGCACGACTCGTCGCGGAAGAAGCGGGCGATCCGGCGCAGCGTCCCGACCATGTCGGCGGTCTCGTCGAAGACCATCACGACGCCCGACCCGAGCGTGGCCCCGATCGCCCGGGTCGCCTCGAACGTGAGCGGCGTGTCGAGCGCCTCCGGCCCGACGAAGACCCCCGCGGCACCGCCGAGGAGGACCGCCTTGAGGCCGCGGCCGCCGGGCACGCCGCCGGCCAGCTCCAGCAGGTCGCGGAGCGTCGCCCCGAAGTCCACCTCGTAGAGGCCGGGCCGAGCGACGTGGCCGCTGAGGCAGAAGAGCTTCGGGCCCGTCGAGGCGTCGGTGCCGATCGCCCGGTACGCCGCGGCTCCGCCGTTGTCGCCGAGGATCAGCAGGACGTTGACGAGCGTCTCGACGTTGTTGATCGCGGTGGGCTTGCCGAAGAGACCGACCTCGACGGGGAACGGCGGCTTGTTGCGCGGCTCGCCGCGTTTTCCCTCGATCGATTCGAAGAGGGCGGTCTCCTCGCCGCAGATATAGGCCCCCGCGCCGCGCCGCAGCTCGATCTCGAGGTCGCCGAGCAGCCCGGCATCGCGGGTCCGCGCGATCGCGTTCAGGATCCGGCTCTCGGCGAGCGGGTACTCGCCGCGGATGTAGAGGTAGGCCCGGGTCGCCCCGACCGCGAACGCCTCGATCGCCATCGCCTCGACGACCGCGTACGGGTCGTGCTCCATGAGGATCCGGTCCTTGAACGTGCCCGGCTCGGACTCGTCGGCGTTGCAGACGAGGTAGTGCGGCTGGGCCGCCTGGGCGGCGACCGCGGCCCACTTGCGGCCGGTGGGAAACGCCGCCCCGCCGCGACCCACGAGGCCGGCCTCGGCGACCTCCTCGATGACCCTCGCCGGGCCGATCGTCCGCGCCCGCTCGAGGGCCCGAAAGCCACCGTGCGCCCGGTAGTCGTCGAGCGAGGCCGGGTCCACGACGCCGACCCGGGCGAGGAGCCGCAGGCCCGGCCGACCGACCTGGGGGACCGACACCGTGACGTCCGGAGCGCCGCCGGGGCCTGCCGTGCTCGGCGCGGAGTCCGGCCCGAATGCCCCGTCCCCGTCCGGGGCGCGCGACCCCGCCGCCGCCAGCCGCCTGGCCACGCCGACCGCGTCGACCGGGGCCGCGACCTGGGTTCGGGGCGAGTCGCCGGCGATCGTGAACATCGCCGCCGGTGCCCGCTCGCAGAGCCCCAGGCATGGGCTTCGCAGCCAGGTCGTCCGTCCCTCGCGATCGGCCGCTCCGGCCTGGCCCACCGTCCGCTCGAGGTCGGAACAGAGTGCCTCGGCACCGGCGAGCCGGCAGGCGATGTCGTCACAGACGTGGGCGATGACCGGCGGCCGGGGCGTCGTCGCGAACAACGCGTAGAACGTCGCGACGCCATAGGCCTCGGCCGGCGGGACCGTGAGCCGGCGGGAGATGTAGTTGAGCGCCGGCTGGCTGATCCAGCCGACCCGCGACTGGACCGCGTGAAGGGCCGGGATCAGCAGGTCCCGCCGCGACCGCGCCGCGTGGCCGCCGTGGGCGATGTGGCCCTCCGTCGCGGGGTTGCGCTCGCCGCCGTGCCACCCGGAGTCGGCCGCCCCCAGCAGGCCGTCGACCGCAGCCCGCTCCGCCGGCGAAGCCAGCGGCCCGATGACGTGGAGGTCCATCGCCTGAGTGTACCGAGCCGGCGCGACGGGGGACGGGGGACGGTGCCAGCGCCATTGGTCATGCGAGCTGGTGATGGTCGGCCGTGGCGGCGCCACCCGATCGTGGGCCACGATGATGGTCCGATTCAGGAGGGCTTCGGCATGCATCTCAGCCGGTCCACGGAGGGTCTGGCGGTCGCGATCGCCCTGATCCTGATCCTGTTTACGCCGATGCTGGATCCTCTCGCCAGCTTCGCGCTCGCGGTCGTCGTCCTCGCGGCGCTGTTCGGGGCGGCGTACCTGGGCATCCATCGGCCGCACACCCCGCATCACTGATCGCGACGGCGCGAGGGCGCCGTCCTAGGGGATCGTGATCCGGCCGTCTGGCCCGATCGGGAACGAGGGGTTGTGGCAGACCTCCCAGGCGTGGCCGTCCGGGTCGGCGAAGTAGCCGCCGTAGCCGAACGGCAGCGTCGTCCCCGGCTTCAGCAGCGTGCCCCCGGCGGCGACGGCCTCCTCGAGCGCCCGGTCGACCATCTCGGCCGTCTCGACGTTGATCGCCAGCGTGACGCCCCCGAACGTGCCGCGGCTGGGCTCGGTCAGGTTGGCGTCGGCGGCGAGGTCGTGCCAGCCGAACAGCCCGAGGTAGGTGTCGGCCGTCCGGAACCAGGCGATCTCGTCCATGCTCGAGGCGCAGCGCTCCCAGCCGAGCGCCTCGTAGAAGGCGGCGGAGCGGGCGACGTCGGTGACGCCGAGCGTGACGATGCTGATCCGGGCCGGGACGGTCACCGGGCAGCGGTTCCGCCGGCCGCCACCGTTGACGCGGAACGCGGCAGCTTGTCGATCCGGATCGCGGTGGCCTTGAACTCGGCGGTGCCCGACTTGGGGTCGGTCGCGTCGATCGTCAGCAGGTTCGTCGCGACGTCGTCCTGGAAGTGGAGCGTCATGAACGTGAGTCCCGGCCGGAGCGAGGGGTCGATCCGGATCGGCGCCTCGACCTGCCCCCGGCGCGACGTCACGCAGACCCGCTCGCCGTCCGCCAGGCCCAGCCGTTCGGCGTCCTCCGGGCTGATGTCGAGCGACTCGCCGCGACGCAGGGGAGAGGTGTAGCCGCCGGTCTGGACGCCGGTGTTGTACGAATCGAGCCGGCGTCCGGTCGTGAGGCGGATCGGGTAGTCGTCGTCGAGTCGGTCGACCGGCGGATCGTGGTCGACCGGCACGAACGGGGCTCGCCGGCCCGGAACCGGGTCCTCCCAGAGCCGGCTGTGGAGGAACATCTCGCCGGGGTGGTCCTCGTCGTAGCACGGCCACTGGATCCCGCCGAGCTCCTCGAGCCGGCGATACGACATGCCGGCGTGGACCGGCGAGAGCGAGCGGACTTCGTTCCACGCGTCCTCGGCCGTTGCCCACCCGAAGTCGGAGCCCATCCGGCGGGCGAGCTCGGCGACGATCCACAGGTCGTCGCGGGCCTCGCCGGGCGGATCGAGCGCCTTGCGGACGCGCTGGACGCGCCGCTCGGAGTTCGTGACGGTGCCTTCGCTCTCGATCGCGGAGTTGGCGGCCGGGAGCACGACGTCGGCGAGCTCGGCCGTCGCCGTCAGGAACATGTCCTGGACGACGAGAAAGTCGCGCGTCGAGAGGAGGTGCTTCGCCCGCTTCTGGTCGGCCTCCGACTGAACCGGGTTCTCGCCGATGACGTAGACGGCCTGAAGCTCACCCCGCTCCATCGCGTCGAACATGCCCGAGAGGTGCCAGCCCCGTTTCGGCGGGACCGCGACGCCCCAGGCGGCATCGAACTTCGCCCGGAGCTCGTCGTTCTCGACGTGCTGGAAGCCGGGCAGCCGGTCGGGCAGCGCACCCATGTCGCCGCCGCCCTGGACGTTGTTCTGGCCGCGCAGCGGGTTGACGCCGCTGCCGTAGCGGCCGACGTGCCCGGTCAGCAGCACGAGGTCGATCAGGGCCAGGACGTTGTCGACCGCGTTGTGGTGCTCGGTGATGCCGAGCGTCCAGCAGATCATCGCCCGCGGCGCTGTCGCGAACGCGTGGGCCAGCTCCCGGATCGCCTCGGCCGGCACGCCAGTCTCGCGTTCGGCGTACTCGAGCGTGTAACTCTCGACCTTCGCCCTGTATCCCTCGAACCCTTCGGTCGCGCGCTCGATGAACTCGCGGTTCTCGAGGCCGGCGGCGATGATCTCGCGCCCGATCGCGTTCGCCAGGGCGATGTCGGCGCCGACGTCGAGGCCGAGCCAGACGTCGGCCCACTCGGCTGAGCTCGTCCGCCGCGGATCGACGGCGTAGAGCCGGGCGCCGTTGCGGACGCCGCGGAGCAGGTGATGGAAGAAGATCGGATGCGTCTCGCGGGCGTTGCTGCCCCACAGGACGATCAGGTCCGTGTCTTCGATCTCACGGTATGAACTTGTGCCGCCACCGGCACCGAACACGGTCGCCAGACCGGCGACGCTCGGAGCGTGTCAGGTCCGGTTGCAGCTATCGATGTTGTTGCTGCCCAGCACGGCCCGGCTGAACTTCTGCGCCGCGAAGTTGACCTCGTTGGTCGCCTTCGAGCACGAGAAGACCCCGAACGTCGTGGGACCGTGGGCGGCTTTCGCCGCCCCGAAGCCGGCCACGACCCTCGTCAGCGCCTCGTCCCAGGTCGCGGGGCGCAGGGGAGCGCCCTTCGCGTCGCGGACGAGTGGCTGGGTCAGTCGAACGTAGTCCTTCGGCACGGTGTGCCTCCTGCGAAACGACGACCGCCCGAGTGTACGCCTGTGCGGGGCCGGGTCGCACCGGCCGACGCGGGAGGCTGCCCGCCGCCGGCCGGCGCCTACGGCCGGAGCGTCCCCGCGAACACCTGCCAGGCGAGGAGCGTCTTGGCGACGAGGCTGAACACCATGTAGGCCCGCTCGCCGAACAGGTAGTCGCGCCACCGGCCGATCCGGCCGTATTGCAGGACCATGTTGATCGCGAACACATTGAAGGCGACGAACAGCGAGACGTAGATCGCGATCACGAAGCCCGGGATCGGGGCGGCGCCCGGCGCGGTGATGCCGGTGAAGAGGGCGATCCCGATCACGATCCAGGGCACGGCGCCGGCGATACAGCCGAACACGTAGTGCAGCCACTGGACGCGGGTCCGGCCCTCGTTGGCGATCTCCATGCTCCAGCCGAACAGAATCATCGCGGCGTTCGCCCCGAAGATCGCGACGAGGGTGCCGACCTCGCGGATGCCGGTGAGGCTGGCGATCACGACGATCATCACGCTCGACGAGAACGCGTATTCGATCCAGCGCGCCGGGTTCTGACCGCGCGCGAGGCTGCGTTCGTACCAGGCCCTGAAGGGGACCGCGACCGCGAGGTGGGCGAGCGCGCTGAGGAGGAAGAACAGCGCGACGGCGGGCCCGATCGGCAGGTCGAACAACGGGCGCTGGGCCGCGACGAGGGTCCGCGTCGCAGGCTCGAACTCGAGGTAGGTGCTCACGACCGGCGAGCTGACGACCGGGTCCTTCGCGAAGCTGAGGACGAGCATCGCGACGAACTGAATGCCGTGCAGGAACGCGAGGCCGAGGTTCCAGCGGAAGAGGCCGGCTGCCTGGACGCGTGCGATCGGGACCGACTGGGGGGCGGGGGCGGCGAGGGCTGACATCGAAGACTCCTGCGGCAAAAGACCTTGTACAGAGTTTGTCGATCATAGCGTCGCAGTGGAGGCTTGACAAACACTGTACGGATGACATAGATTTCACTCCGCACCCCGACCAAAGGGTGAACAAACCCCGGGCGAACGACCCGGACCAAGCTCACAGGAGTCAGACATCGTGAACCGTTCTCTCACGCTCCTCGCCCGCCTCGCCGTCGCCGGCGCCATGCTGCTCGCCTTCGCCGCACCGGCCAGCGCCAGCAGCCACGCGATGGTCAGGGTCCTCCACGCGTCGCCCGACGCCCCGGCCGTCGACGTCTTCCTCGACGACACGAAGGTCGACGCTCTCACCAACGTGCCGTTCGGCGCGATCTCGGATTACCTCGAGGTCCCGGCCGGCGACCATAACGTGAAGGTCTACGCGACCGGCACGACGACCGATCCGGTCATCGACGCGGACGTGACCGTCGCGACCGGCGGGATGTATACGATCGCCGCCACCGGCGCGGTCGCCTCGATCGAAGCCCAGGTCCTCGAGGACGAGCCGGTGCCGAGCTGCGACACGGCCCAGGTCCGGGTGATCCACTTCAGCGCCGATGCTCCGGCGGTCGACGTCGCGCCCGCGGGCGCCGCCCCGGCCGACGCCGTGGTGAAGAACCTCGCCTACCCGGATGCCACCGATTACCTCGCCCTTCCCGGCGGCTCCTACGATCTCGAGGTCCGGCTCGCCGGCACGACGACCGTGGCGCTCGCGCTGCCGGGCGTCGCGATCGAGGACTGCAACTCGTACAGCGTCTTCGCGGTCGGTTCGGCCGCGGCCGAGCCCCTCGGCGGCAACGCCCTCCAGGTCGTCGTCGCCGTCGACGCCACGGCCGAGGCGACGGCTCCTGCTCCGTCAGAGTCGGCCGGCCCGGCGGCCACGCCGCCGGCGACCGACACGGTCATGCCGGGCAGCGGCTCGTCGACCGGCGGTCTCGGCCTCGTCGCGGCCCTTCTCGTCGCCGGTGCGGCGAGCCTGGCCCTGGGGATCGGCATGGCGTCCCAGCGACGCCGGGAGCCGAACGCCTAGGGCGACCTGCGAGTCACCCTCGTTCCCTTGCGCGGGAGCCCGGCCAACGCGGCCGGGTTTCCGCGCACACATCTCCTGGAGTCAGCATGAGAGCCACGCAGGGCGATCGCCCCGCCTCAGGCGTCGGGCAGCGGGTCCGCCGCCCCGCTGAGCGTGACGACACGGTCCCAGAGATGGCGCCGATCGGCCGGCGAAAGCCTGGTGGCCGGAACCCGATCGAACGGTCGCGGCCGGCGATCCAGGAACAGCAGTCCGCTCCGGTTGGCGGCTTCGGACGAGGCGGCGAGCCAGACGAGCGTGTCGATGCCCTCGGCCGGGGTCCGCAGCACCGGCCGCATGAGGTCGTAGAACCCCGGCAGCGCTTCCGCGAGACCGGGCGTGTCGACCCAGCCGGGATGCATGGCGTTGAACCGAACCCCCGCCGGTGCCAGCCGTCGCGCCCACTCGCGGACCAGCGCGACCTGCGCGCGCTTGGCGCGGGCGTACGCCCGGGTGCCGGAGAACGTGCCGGCGGCCGACTCGAGGTCGTCGAGGTCGAGCGGCTGGGCGTACATCCCGCCCGAGGTCACCGCGATGACCTGGGCGCCATCGGTCCGGCGGAGCAGCGGCAGCAGGCCCGAGACGAGGACGAACGGCCCGACGACGAGCGTGGCGAGCGTGGCCTCGATGCCATCGGGGCCCTCGCTGCGCTCCGGGAAGATCGCCCCGGCATTGTCGATGACGACGTCGAGGCGCGACTCCGTGGCGAGGATCCGGTCGGCCGCGGCGCGGACGGACTCGAGCGATCCCATGTCGGCGACGACGATCGGGAACCGGTCCTCGGCGTGCCGGGCCGCGAGCGCGTCGCGGACGCCTGCCAGGCGCTCCTCGCTCCGACCCACGAGCACCACGCGGGCGCCGAGCGCGGCCAGCTCCTCGGCCGCCGTGCGTCCGATGCCCGACGTGGGGCCGGTCACCACCACCGTTCGACCGGCGAGCGCGTCCGGTGCCGGATCGGTCCAGTCGAACAGCCGGCGTCGCACGGCGTACCCGACCCGGGAGAAGCTCGCGACGACCGTCACCTCGAGCGCGTCGTCGAGGAGCGATTTGGCATCCACGCTGCATCTCCCGGCTCCGGGGGCGAGGGCGCTTGGAGCGTCCCGCGGCCTACGTTTGCCGGACCAATGATGGACCAGGACGAACGGAGAGACCCGTGACCACGCTGAACGAACGAATCGACACGACCCTTCCGATCGAGGCGGCCTTCGACTACGTCGCCGACTTCGCCAATTCCGAGGAGTGGGATCCCGGCGTCGAGAGCGCCGAGCGTCTCGACGATGGGCCGGTCGGGGTCGGATCCCGATACCGCCTCGGCGTCCGTCTCGGCAGCCGGGTGGCCCCGATGGAATACCGGATCACCGAGTTCGAGCGGCCCCGGCGGGTGGTCCTCGTCGGCGAGGGCTCGGGCGTCTCGGCCGTCGACGACATCCGGTTCGAGCCGGCCCCGACCGGCGGGACCCGGATCGACTACACCGCCGACATCCGCCTCGGCGGATTGCTCCGCCTGGCCCAGCCGTTCCTGGGCGGCGCCTTCGCGAACGTCGCCCGGAAGGCCGCCGACGGGATGCGTCGGACGCTGGCCGAGCGCGCGCAGGCCGGCTGGGCAGACCCGGCGGCCCGGCGGTGAGGATCGCGATCATCGGTGCGGGCATCAGCGGACTGACCGCGGCCTACGCCCTCCGGCTCGAGCACGACATCCGGCTCTTCGAGGGCGATCCGGCGGTGGGCGGGCATGTGAAGACCGTTCAGGTCGCGACCGACGGCCGCTCCCTTCCGGTCGATACCGGATTCATCGTCTACAACGAGCGGACCTACCCGAACTTCGTGCGCCTCCTCGCCGAGCTCGGTGTGGCGACGCAACCGAGCGACATGTCGCTCGGCTCGACGTGTCGTGCCTGCGCCACCGAGTTCAGCTCCCGCGGGGTCGGCGGCTGGTTCGCCCGTCGGGGGGCCGTCGGCCGGCCCGGGCACTGGCGGATGATCGGCGACATCCTGCGCTTCTACCGCGACGCTCGGCGGCGCCTCGATCTCGCGGCGCCGAGTCGCGAGACGCTCGGCGACTACCTCGACGATCGCCGGTTCGGGCACGGATTCCGCAATCACTTCCTCATCCCCATCACGGCCGCCGTCTGGTCGACGGCCCCGGACCGGATCCTCGACTTCCCGATCGACTACCTGCTCCGCTTTCTCGACCACCATGGCCTGATCGGTTACGGCAACGCCCTGCAGTGGCGGACGATCCGCGGCGGCTCGATGGCCTACGTCGACCGAATCATCGCGGCGCTGCCGGCCGGCTCCGTCCGCGCCGGCGACCCGGTGGTGCACGTCGTCCGCCATTCGGCCGGCGTGACGGTCCGGACGTCGAGCGGATCGAGCGAGATGTTCGACGCCGTCGTCATCGCCACGCACGCGGACGACGCGCTGCGCCTGCTCGGGGACGCCGATCCTCGCGAGCGGTCGATCCTGGGGGCCTTCGAGTACTCGACGAACCAGGTCGTCCTGCACAGCGATGATCGCGTGTTGCCGCGACGCGCCGCAGCCTGGGCGTCGTGGAATGTCGAGCAGCCGGACTGCCGTCGGCCGAGTGAGGCGCTCACGATGACCTACCACATGAACCGTCTGCAATCGCTGCCCGGACCGATCCAGTACTCGGTGTCGGTCAACCCCGACAGGCGGGTCCGGCCCGAGCGCGTCATCGTCGCCCGGCCGATGAGCCATCCCCTCTACACGTTCCGAACGCTCGACGCACAGGTCGCGCTCCGGGGGATCCAGGGCCGCCGGGGCACGTACTTCGCCGGGGCGCATCTCGGCTACGGCTTCCACGAGGACGGCTGCAGATCCGGCTTCGACGTCGCAGGCCTGATCGGCGCCGAAGAAACCGAGCGTGCCGCATGAGGTCGCACCTGCTCGAAGGCACGGTCCGGCATCGCCGTGCGCGACCGTTCGTCTACGGCCTCGAACATGCCGTGTACTACGTCGCCTTCGACCTCGACGAGCTCGACGCGGTGGCGGGTTCGCTCCGGCTGATGAGCCGCAACCGGCGCAATATCCTGGAATTCCGCGACGACGATCATCTCGCCCCTCCGGCCGCCGATGTGGCGGCCCGTATCCGGGAGCATCTCCGCGCCGAGGGTCACGAGCCAGCGGGCTGGCGGGTGACGCTGGTCACCAACCCGCGGGTCCTGGGCTACGTGTTCAACCCCGCCAGCTTCTACCTCTGTCGCGATGCGTCGGGCGTGCTCCAGGTGGTCATCGTGGAGGTCCACAACACCCATCACGAGCGCCACCTGTATACGTTGCGGCCCGAGGCCGGAAAGGGCGAGTTCGCGGCCTCGATGGACAAGGACTTCTACGTCTCGCCGTTCATCGACATGGTCGGGCGCTACACCGTTCACCTCCGGGACGACCCGTCCCGGCTGCGGATCACGATCAACGAGCACCAGGACGGGGCGCTCCTGCTCCACACCAGCCTCGACCTCGTCCGCCGGCGGCTGACCGACCGGGCGCTGGCTCGAATGCTCCTGCGCCATCCGTTGATCACCCACAAGACGACGGGCATGATCCACTGGCATGCGCTGCAGCTCTGGCGGCGGGGTGCGCGCTTCCGCCGACACGGTGGGGTCGCCCGATGACGTCGCGAATCTCGACCGGCCGCGCCCCGGCGATCGCCGACCCGCTCCTCTCGAGGCTGGCGTGGCGGGTTGCGCTTGCTGCGGCCGGTCGGCTCCGCGTGGGCTGCCTGACGGTCACGCTTCCGGACGGATCGCGCCGGGACTTCGGCGACCGGACGTCGGAGCTGCGGGCCGAGATCAGGATCCACGACCGGGCGGCGCTCGTTCGGATGCTCCTCGACGGCGAGACCGGCGGCGGCGAGGCGTACATGGACGGCCTCTGGTCGAGCCCCGACCTGCCCGGCCTGCTGCGTCTCGCGGCGCTGAACCGGGAGTCCCTGGCCCTGTCGACCGGCTGGTTCCGCGTGCCAGGGCAGGTGCGGCGGACGCTCGCCCACCGGCTGCGGCGGAACACGCGGCAGCGGAGCCGCCGCAACATCGCGGCCCATTACGACCTGGGCAACGACTTCTTCCGGCTCTTCCTCGACGAGACGATGACGTATTCGAGCGCCGTCTTCGCCTCGCCGGACCAGTCGCTCGCGGATGCCCAGCGCAACAAGTACCGGCTGATGGCCGAGGGCGCCGGGCTCGCGCGGGGGCACCACGTCCTCGAGATCGGGTGCGGCTGGGGCGGCTTCGCGTTGTACGCGGCGGGCGAGCTCGGCTGTCGGGTGACGTCGATCACGATCTCCCGCGAGCAGCGGGACCTGGCCCGGCAGCGCGTCCGGGACGCCGGGCTCGAGCACCTCGTCGACATCCAGCTGCGCGACTACCGCGAGATCGACGGCACCTACGATGCGATCGTCTCGATCGAGATGCTCGAGGCGGTCGGGGCCGACTACTTCGCGACGTTCTTCGAGGCGTGTGACGCGGCGCTCCTGCCCGGTGGCCGGCTGAGCCTCCAGTCGATCACGTTCCCGGACGCCGCGTACGAGCGACAGCTCCGCGGCGCGAACTGGATCCAGACCCACATCTTCCCGGGCGGTCTGTGCCCGTCGCTGGCGGTGATCGAGCGGGCGACGCGCGAGACGCGGCTGCTCATCACGGGCGTGACCGACATCGCCGAGCACTACGTCCGGACCCTGGCCGCCTGGCGGACCCGGTTCCTCGACCAGGTTGACGCCGTCCGGGCGATGGGCTTCGACGAGCGCTTCGTCCGGATGTGGGAGTACTACCTCGCCCTGAGCGAGGCCGGCTTCGCGACCGGGATCAGCCAGGACCTGCAGATCGTCCTCGAGAAGCGGCGCGGGCTCGGCTGAGGGGCGGCCGCACCCTCAGAGCGGCCGGCGGACGTCGAGCCGGGCCCTGCGGACCACGCGGACGAAGCTCCGCAGATGGTCGAGCGGGCGGATGTGGGACGGCGCCCCGTAGATCGTCCGGATCGGAACCCAGGCGATCACCCCGCCGAGGCGGATGCACGTCGTGATCATCTCGACCTCGAACTCGAATCCGCGCTCTTCGCTGTCGAGCGTCGCCTCCATGACGCGCCGGCCGATGAGCCGGTAGCCCGACTGGTTGTCGGGAATCGGCCGGCCGACGGCCCACGAGAACGCCCGGCCTCCCAGCTCGTTCGCCAGCCGCCGCATCGGCGGCATCGTCCGGAAGTTGCGGCGGCCGATGACGAGGTCCGGCGGCGGATCGCCGGTCCACGCCTCGAGGAAGCGGGGGATCTCGGCCGGGTCGTGCTGGCCGTCCGCATCGAGCGTGAGGACGGCGTCATAGCCTGCGCCGATCGCCCGGCGGAACCCGGTCCGGAGCGCCTCGCCCTTGCCCCGGTTCGGGTGCTGCTCGATCACCGTGGCCCCGGCCTCTCGCGCCCGGGCCGCGGTGTCGTCCGACGAGCCGTCGTCGACGACGATCACCGGCAGGAGCTCGGCCGTGGCCCTGACCACCCGACCGATCCGCGGGCCCTCGTTGTAGCCCGGGATCAGCGCGACGATCCGGGGCGCCAGCTCAGGCGAGGAGCTCGACGCGGGCGCCATCGCCGTCCGCCGCCTCGACCCGCCCGACGATCCGGTGTTCCACGCCCGCGTGGACGAGGTCCGCTTCCACCGCGGCCAGGCGGTCGGCCGGGATCGCGGCCAGGAGCCCGCCCGAGGTCTGGGGATCGTGGGCCAGCGCCAGCAGCGCCGCCGGCACCTGCGCGCCGACCGTCAGTGCCGGCGCCACGTATCGCCGGTTGTGGGCCGCGCCGCCGGTCTCGACGCCCGCCGCGGCCAGCTCGAGCGCTCCGTCGAGTGCCGGCAGGCTGATGGCGTCGAAGACGAGGCGCGTCCCCGATGCCCGGGCCATCTCCAGCCCATGCCCCAGCAGGCCGAAGCCCGTCACGTCGGTGGCGCCGCGGATCCGGTGCCGGACGAGGATCTCGGCGGCGGCCCGGTTGAGCGTTCGCATCTGGTCGATCGCCGCCCCGACGCGCGCCTCGTCGGCCCTGCCCCGGCGGCGGCCGCTGACGAGCAGGCCGGTTCCGAGGCGCTTCGTGAGGATCAGGGCGTCGCCGGGGCGGGCCCCACCCTTGCGCAGGAGGCGGTCGGGATGGGCGGCTCCGACGACGGCCAGGCCGTACTTGGGCTCGGGGTCCCGAATCGTGTGGCCGCCGGCGAGCGTGCCGCCGGCCTCGCGGACCTTGGCCGCGGCCCCATCGAAGACGGCGGCGAGCGTGTCTCGCGGCAGCTCCTCGGGGAACGCCGCGATCGACAGCGCGAACAGCACCCGGCCACCCATCGCGAAGACGTCCGAGAGGGCATTCGCAGCCGCGATCTCCCCGAACGTTCGGGCGTCGTCGACGAGCGGCGGAAAGAAGTCCAACGTGCCGATGATCGCGAGCTCCTCCGAGACGCGGTAGGCGGCTGCGTCGTCGGCCGGGGCGAGGCCGGCGATGAGCTCGGCTGGGGCGGCCGCCGCGCCCAGGCCGGACAACACGTCGGCGAGGAGGTCCGCCCCGAGTTTGGCGGCGCAGCCGCCGCAGTCGGTCAGCTCGGTCAGGCGGATCGGGGGCAGCGTCTCGAGCGCGGACATTGGTCGATGATACGGGCGGGACCGGAAACCCCGCCGCCCCGCCGCCCCGCCGCCCGGCCGCCCCGCCGCCCGGCCGAGCGCCGTGCAACGGCTCCGATATTCCAGGGAGGCGTAGATCGCGCCACGATCGGGTCCGAACGAGCGGTCGGGGCGCGGAATATCACTCCGCCGAATATCCAGGCTTCAGGATGGCCCGATCCGGCCGCTCCCGTGCAATCGCGGCTCGAGACAGGACTCCCCGGAATATTCCGGGGCTCCTGGTGGCGCGGTCGCGCCCGCGCGCGGGGGTGCCGCCCCGCCCCGTCGCGCTACCATCGGGCCGGGGGCGGTTGGGTCCCGGTGGGTCCCCCGGTCTTCAAAACCGGTGACGCTGCGCTCGGCGTGGCGTGATGGGTTCGACTCCCATGCGCTCCCGCCAACGGAGGTGCGATGACCACGGCATCCCGGCCGCGTCCGCCGAGCGTCGAGCAGGTCCTCGTCACGGTCCGCGCCCGGGCGGGCGCCGTGGGCCGGGCCCATGACGCGCTCGTCGAGGTCGTGCGCACGGTCCTCGACGAGGAACGGTCGCGCCTCCTTGCCGGAGCGCCGGCCGCGACGATCGACGAGCTTGCCCGGGCGGCGCTCGACCGTCTCGCCGAGATGGACGGGCCGGGAATCCAGGCGGCGATCAACGCGACCGGCGTCATCGTCCACACGAACCTCGGACGGGCGCCGTGGCCGTCGGCCGCGAGCGAGGCCGTGGCGGCCCTGGCGTCCGGCTACCTCCTCCTCGAGCTCGATCGCACCTCGGGCCGGCGAGGGGCGCGTTTCCGACTGGCCGAGGATCACCTCATCGCCCTGACCGGAGCCGAGGACGCGCTCATCACGAACAACAACGCCGCCGCGGTCGCGCTCGCGGTCGGCCTGGCCGGGCGGGCCGGCGTCGCCGTGTCGCGGGGCGAGCTGGTCGAGATCGGAGGCGGCGTGCGGATCCCCGAGATCATCCGCCGGGCCGGCGCCCGCCTCGTCGAGGTCGGCACGACGAACCGCACCCGGGCCGAGGACTTCCGCGAGCCACTCGAGAGCGGCCGGGCCCGGCTCGTCCTCCGCGTCCATCGCTCGAACTTCCGGCAGGATGGTTTCACCGAGGACCCCGACGCGGCCGCGGTCGCGGCGATCGCTCACGAGCACGGTGCCCTCGTCGTGGACGACCTGGGCAGCGGCGCCCTCATCGACACGGCGCCGTTCGGGCTGGCCCATGAGCCGCTGCCCGCCGAGCGCCTCGCCGCCGGGTCCGACGTCGTGACGTTCAGCGGCGACAAGCTCGTCGGCGGCCCCCAGGCCGGGCTGATCGTCGGCCGCGCCGACGCGATCGCCCGGATCCGTCGCGACCCGCTCGCCCGGGCGATGCGACCCGACAAGGCCACGCTCGTCGGGGTCGCCGCGACGCTGGGCCTCTATCGTGCCGGCCGCGCTGCCGAGATCCCGGTCTGGCGGATGATCGGGGCGCGCCCCGACGACCTGCGGGCCCGGGCGGCGGCGCTGGCCGAGCGAGTCGGCGGCCGGGTGACGGAGCTCCGATCGACCGTCGGCGGCGGCTCGCTGCCGGGCGAGACGCTTCCCTCCTGGGGCGTCGTTGTCTCGGCCCGGGCGACGCGGCTCCTGGACGCCCTTCGTGCCGGCACGCCGCCGGTCATCGCCCGGATCGACGCGGGCGCCATCGTTCTCGATGTGCGGACCGTCGATCCCGCCCTCGACGCCGACCTGGCGGCCGCCGTCGAACGAGCCCTCGCTGCGACGCGATGACGGTCGTCGTCGGGACCGCCGGGCACATCGACCATGGCAAGACGACGCTCCTCCGAGCGCTGACCGGCATCGACGCCGACCGGCTCCCCGAGGAGCAGGCCCGGGGGATGACGATCGACGTCGGCTACGCCCACCTCACGCTCGACGACGGGTCGGTCCTCGACTTCGTGGACGTGCCCGGTCACGACCGGCTCGTCGGCAACATGCTCGTGGGCGCCGGCGAGATCGACGCGGCGCTCCTGGTCGTGGCCGCCGACGACGGCCCGCGAGCCCAGACGCTCGAGCACCTCGAGCTGCTCGACGGGCTCGGCATCGCCGTCGGGCTGGCGGTCGTGACGAAGGCCGACATCGTCGACGCCGGCCGGGCCGCGGAGGTCGCCGAATCGACGCGGCGGCTGCTCGCGCGGACGTCGCTCGACGGGTCCCCGATCGTGATCGCCTCGGGCCGGACCGGGCTGGGACTCGACCGGCTCCGGGCGGAGCTCGTGGAGCTTCGCGATCGGGCCCTCGCCCGGGGACTGCCGGCCGGCCCGCCCCGCCTCGCGGTCGACCGGGCCTTCACGATCCGCGGCCGGGGCCTCGTCGTGACCGGTACGCTCCGAGGCGGCCCGCTCGCCAGGGGAGCGACCCTCCGACTCGTCCCCGGCGACCGGACCGTCCGCGTCCGCGAGCTGCAGGTTCACGGCCGGCCGGTCGAGGAGGCCGCGGGCGGCCGAACCGCGATCAACCTCGGTGGCACCGAAGGCGCGCGGCTCGGTCGTTGGAGCACGCTCACCGGCGACCCGGCCGTCGTCGCGTCGGATCGTCTGCTCGTCGCGCTGCGACGCTCCGCGGGGCTGGTCGCCGGCGCTCCGCCGGTGCCCCCGGACCGCACCCGGGTCCAGCTCCACCTCGGCACGGCGCGGGTCGCCGGCGTCGTGGGCCGGAGCGGGCGCGACGCGTTCGAGCTGCCGTCCGGCGAGTCCACCGCCACCGTTCGCCTCGACGAGCCCATCGCGGTCGCCGCCGGCGACCGGTTCGTCCTCCGGCGCCCCTCTCCTGCCTCGACGCTCGCGGCCGGTCGGGTCCTCGATCCGACGCCGCCGCGGGGGGGCTCGAGGCGGCGAGCGTCGGCGGAGCGAATGGCCGCGCTCGCGACGGCGGAACCTTCTGGGCCGGCGTGGGCCGCAGCTCGACTCGACCTCCACGGGGCGATCGTCCAGGGCGGTGCTGTCGCCTTGGCGCCGGACGTCGACGTGTGGCTTGAGGAGGCGATCGTCGCATGGGTCGCGGAGCGCGGCGAGGTGCCCCGGGCGGAGCTCGTCGGCTCGGTCGGCCGGGCGCTGGGGCGGATCGTCAGCCTGCCGCCGGGGCCGGCGGCGGGACGGGCCGCGACCGACGCCGCCATCGGCCGGCTCGTGGCGTCCGATCGGCTCGCTGGCGAGGCCGGCCGGCTTCGGATGCCGGGCGTGGCCGTGGCCGGTCCACCGCCTGCCGTGGTCGAGGCCATGTCCCGCCTCGAATCGGCCCTCGACACGGTCGCCCCGCCGCCCCTCAGCGCGGCCGCGAGGGATGCGGCCTGCTCTCCGGCGGGGGTGCGGGACCTCGAGGCCGCCGGGCGGATCATCCGCCTTGCCGACGACCTCGCCTACTCGGCCGCCGCGTTCGGCCGGCTCGAGGCGGTGGCGCTCGAGATGGCCGGCCGGGGGCCCCTGACGCCCGCTGCGTTCCGCGACGCGACCCGCACGAGCCGCAAGTACGTCATGGCCATCCTCGAGGAGCTCGATCGACGGGGCACGCTGCGCCGGACCCCCGAGGGCCACGTCCCCGGGCCGCGGGCCGGCCTGGCGGGCCGCCGGTGACCGCCGGCGGGGTCTCCGGGATCGTCCTCGCCGGCGGGGCCTCGAGCCGGTTCGGCGGCGACAAGCTGGCGGCGCCGTTCGCCGGGCGGCCGTTGCTCGAGCGAGCCATCGAGGCCGCAGCCGGAGTCACGTCCGAGGTCATCGTGGTCCTCGCCCCTGGCGACGATCGGGCGCTCCCCGGGGCAGCGGTGCCGGTCCGCCGGGCGGTCGACCCGGAGCGTCACGGCGGGCCGCTCGTGGGACTCCTCGCGGGCCTCGAGGTTGCCGGCGAGCCCATTGTGATCGTGGTCGGTGGCGACATGCCCACGCTGTCAACGGCCGTCCTCGGCGCGCTCGTTCGGGCTCTCGAGGCGACCGACGGCGCCGCGGATGCCGCCGTCCTGATCCAGCGCGGCGCCACCCGGCCGCTGCCGGCGGCCCTCCGCAACGGTGCGGCGACTCAGGCCGCCCGACGGCTGATTGGCGAGGGCGAGCGGAGCCTGCGGCGGCTGCTCGACGCCCTCAGCGCGCGGCCGCTCGAGGAGGTCGAGTGGCGCGGGTTCGACCCGGAGGGAGCCACACTCCGCGATGTCGATCGGCCGGAGGACCTGGGTGGGGCACCGCGCGAGGGCCGGAAATGACGAACGCGTCCGCCGGAGGGACGGACGCGTTCGTGGGAGGAGGGAGCAAGCGGAGCGTTGGTCGGTCAGCTCCGGTAGGGATAGTCGTTGAGCTTGGGCACGACCGGAGTGTCGGCCGCATTCTGGAGGAGGGACCGGAAGCCGGCCACCACTCCTGCGATCCGGCCACGGCTCTCGGCCCGGGCCTGTCGCGCCTGCTTCGCGAGCCGGTTGGCGGCGGCTTCGCGGTGCAGGTCCTCGATCCTCGCCGAAGCGATGATCATCGCGGGACTGTGCATGTCCTGGTCTCTCCTTTCCGGATCCCGTGATCGGGACCACGACGAGAGCATGCCTCCCCGCCGGCCGCGCGCCCACCGACGCGCGACGCCAACTCGCCTACGTCATTCGTAGTACTCGACGTACGCGAAGCGCCGGTCGTGCCCGCGTCGGCCGCTCGTGCCCGCGTCGGCCGGGGGCCCGCGTCAGCCGCCGAGCGCCGGGTCCTCGAACACCGGTCGTCCGCCGACGAACGTGGCGATGACCCGGGCCTCGCCGACCGCGCCGCTGCCCCGGTCGAAGATGTCGCGGTCGATCGCGGCGAGGTCCGCCAACTTGCCGACCGTGATCGATCCTGTGTCGGTGTCGAGGTGGTTGACGAATGCCGAGCCGAGCGTGAACGCGGCGATCGCCTCCTCGAGGCTCAGCCGCTCGTCCGGCAGGAACGGCCTCGCCCGGCCGCGCGATTCGGGCGCGACGCGGTTGACGGCGACCTCGATCTCCTCGAGCGGGTTCGGCGAGGAGACGCTCCAGTCCGAGCCCATCGCGAGGCGGGCGCCGGCTCGCAGCAGCGATGCGAACGGATACTGCCAGCGGGTCCGTTCCGGTCCGAGGAACGGGATGGTCAGCTCGTCCATGTTCGTTTCGTGGCAGGCCCACAGCGGCTGCGCGTTGGCGACGACATCGAGCGCGGCGAACCGCGGGACGTCGTCGGGATGGATGACCTGGATATGCGAGATGTGGGGCCGAGTGTCGCTCCGGCCGTTCGCCGCCCGTGCGGCCGCGATCGCATCGAGCGCGTTCCGCACGCCGCGATCGCCGATCGCGTGGAAATGCGGCTGGAGCCCGGCGGCGTCGATCCGGGCGACGTGTCCGCCGAGCGTCGCGGGGTCGAGGAAGTCGATGCCCCGGTTTTCCGTCGGCCGGCCGTCCGGGCCGAGATACGGCTCGAGCATCGAGCCGGTGAAGGTCTCGAGCACGCCGTCGACCATCAGCTTCACGCTGTTCGCTCGCAGCCGGCTTCTCTCAGCGGCAACGGCACGTGACGCCGCGCCGAACTCCTCGATCTGCTCGTCGCCGCGTTCGCGGTCCCACCAGAGGGCCGCTTCGACCCGCGCCGTCAGCCATCCCTCGGCGGCCGCCCGCCGGTACGTCGCGAGGTTGTCGGGGTGGACGATCGCGTCCTGCCAGGCGGTGATCCCGAGCGAGTGGAGGTAGGCCTGCCCGATCCGCAGCCCCTCTGCCCACTCGTCCTCGGTCGTCGGCGGCAGCAGCCGCTCCACGAGGTCGGCGGCACCCTCGTGGAGGCACCCCGACGGCGTCCCGTCGGGGTCGCGCTCGATCCTGCCGTCGTCGGGGTCGGGCGTGTCGCGGTCGATGCCGGCCAGCTCGAGCGCCCGGCTGTTGACCCAGGCCGTGTGGCCGTCGCGGTTCGGCAGGAAGGCCGGCCGATCCGGCACGGCCGCGTCGAGATCCTCGCGGCGTGGCGTACCGCCGGGGAAGTCGCCCATGTACCAGCCGGACCCGACGATCCAGCTCGCGTCGGGGTGGGCGTCGGCATAGGCCCGGATCGCGTCGACGACCGCGGATCGCGGATGGATCTCGCGGACATCGCACGCGAGCCGGTCGACGCCGCCGCTGATCGGGTGGACGTGGGCATCCTGGAAGCCCGGCAGCAGCGTTCCGCCGCGGAGGTCGACGACCCGGGTCCGGGGCCCGCGGAGCGACATGACGTCGTCGACCGCGCCGATCGCCACGATACGCTCGCCACGAACGGCGACGGCTTCGGCCCGGGGACGGGCCCGCTCGACGGTGTGGACGGTTCCTCCGGTCAGGATGAGGTCGGCGGTCGTGTCGGCGGTCGTGTCGGCCATGCCCCCAAGATCGCATACGGCCGCCCCGAGACGCGGGTGCCGGTTCGTCGCGCGCAACGAGGACCAGACCGCGGCCCATACTGCGGCCCATGACCACCGTCCAGCTCATCCACCCCGGCTACATCCGCTCGCGCGGCACCCGCGTCGGCAGCAGCGTGACGTTCGTCCGCGACGGCGACGCGCGCATCGTCGTCGACCCGGGCCTCGTCGCCGATCGCCGCCTCATCCTCGATCCGCTCGCCGCGCTCGGCGTGGCCCCCGAAGCGGTCAGCCACGTCTTCCTCAGCCACCACCATCCCGACCACACGATGAACGTCGCGCTCTTTCCGAACGCCGAGGTCGTCGACTTCTGGGCCCGCTACCGGGACGACCTGTGGCTCGGCCACGGCGGCGATTGCTGGCGGATGACCGAGCACACCCAGCTGTGGCTCACGCCCGGGCACTCCGACGAGGACGCATCCTTGATCGTGGACGCCGACGACGGCGTCTACGCCATGACCCACCTCTGGTGGCGGACCGACCGGACGCCGGCCCACGACCCGTACTGCACCGACGAGGCCCTCATGGAGCAGCACCGGGCGCGGGTCCTCGAGGTCGCCGATATCGTCATCCCGGGCCACGGCGAGCCGTTCCGGACGAAGGGCTGACACGGCAGGGCGTGGCCGCCGGGGCCGGCGCGGCCGGACGTCGGCCGGGGCTCAGTCGGGCCGGCGGGCGAGGATGTTCAACCGCACGTAGTCGATCCGCGGCGCGGGCAGCCGCTCGGCGACCGTTCGCACGAAGGCGTCGCGTTCACCTTCGGGCAGACGGGCCACGTGGGCGCCGAGGACGACGGTTCGAAGATACGTCTCGAACGGCTCGCCGGGCGGGAACTCGGTCGGTTCCTCGTTCAGCCAGCAACGGACGTCGACGAAGCCGGCGGCGCGCAGGCGCTCGGCGGTCGCCGCGGGCGTCTCGTAGTGCGACGCGCCGAGCCAGCCGTCGCCCACGGTCGCCAGCACGCTCCGGATCGACGCGATGTTGCCCGCGCCGCCGCACTGGGCGACGAGCCGGCCCCCCGGCCGAATGACCGCGGCGAGGTTGCGGAAGAGCGCGTCGTGGTCGGGCACCCAGTGGAACGTGGCGGTCGAGAGGATCGCGTCGACCGGTTCGGCGATCGGCAGCGGCAGCCCGAGATCGGCGACGACAAACTGGATGCGCTCGCCGAAGCGGGCCAGCCGCTCCCGGGCGGCCGCGATCATCGACGGCGAGCCGTCGAGGGCAACGACCCTTCCGTCGGCAAGCCGTTCGGCGAGGAGCTCGGTGACGCGGCCGCTGCCGCAGCCCGCGTCGAGGACCCGTTCGTCGCCGCGGAGCGGCAGCCGATCGAGGACGACCGCGCCCCAGCGGGTCATCGGGTCGGCGACGCGGTCGTACGTCGTGGCGTCCCAGTCGCGGGGCCGGTCAGGGCCGCTCATCGATCCGGTCAGCGAGACGCCCCCGGCACGATGGTGCCGGGAGCGTCATGGGCATCGCGATGCGAGGAGTCAGGCAGTCGGCTTGACGACGACGGACTTCGCGTACTTGTCGTGGAAGCCCTGGCGCTTCGGGTCGTTCGCCGTCGTGTAGAGCAGGTAGAGCGTCCAACCGACACCGATCAGGAACACGAGCAGGCCCAGGATGTTGCCGTAGCTCAGCGCCTGCTGGAAGACGAGACCGACGATCGACGGAGCCGACAGAAGCGCCCAGCGACTGATCGCCTGGTTCTGGGAAAGCGCCGCCCCGTCGGCCTCGTTGACCGTAAGCAGGCCCAGCATTCGCTGGCCCGGGGAGGCCTTCATCGTCGTCCACGTGTACACGAAATACACCGCGCTGATCACCAGGTTGATGACACCAGCGACCAACGCAACGACCACGAGGGCGCCGAAACCGCCGCCGAGGAACGCAAAGCTGAAGAGGATTGCATTCACGATGACGATGCCGATGAACAGGATGATCAGATCGATGATGTAGGCGCCGATCCGGACCCCGAGGTCCGCATAGGCGATGCCGGCGGCGGGGCCTGCCGCGACCTCGGGCGGCCGCCACTCCTGGGCCCTCTGGGCCCAGTCGGGCGTGGTGCCCTGCTGACCCCACTGCTCGCC
>DASTVH010000418.1:0-5480 GCA_035759195.1 Candidatus Limnocylindrales bacterium | reverse complement strand
CCTCGTCGGGCTCGCCCGCGGCCGCCGCCCCGGCTCGACGCTCCTCGAGGGCCGCCGCGACGACGTCGAGGCCCACGCCGCGCAGGCGGAGCTCCTCGGACAGGGCCCGCTCGCCGCGCGGCCGAGCTCGGTCGCGGGACTCGATCCAGGCTTTCGCGAAGGCGGCGTCGTCGAGCATCCCGAGGTCGACGAGCCGGGCGATGGCCCCCTCGACGAGCTCGGTGCGGTAGCCGGCCGAGGTCAGCCGGCGGCGGACTTCCGCGACGGAACGGGCCCGGGCCTCGAGGAACCGGGCCGCCGCCTCGAGCACGACCTCGGGGTCGTCGACCTCGGCGCGGCGCAGGCGGCGTTCGGCGAAGGTCTCGCGCCGCGTCCGGCCCTGCACGCGGCTATTCCGCCTCTTCGATCCCCTCGACCGGCAGCGCGACCTGGTCGATCTTGCCGCGGATCCGCGCCTCGATCTCGGCGGCGACGTCCTGGTTCGCCTTGAGGAACTCCTTCGCCGCCTCGCGGCCCTGGCCGAGGCGGGTCTCGCCGAATGTGAACCACGCCCCGGTCTTCGTCACGACGTCCATCGCGACGCCGACGTCGAGCAGGCCGCCCTCCTTGGAGACGCCTTCGCCGTACATCACGTCGAACTCGGCGACACGGAACGGCGGGGCGACCTTGTTCTTCACGACCTTGACCCGGACCCGGTTGCCGACCGATTCGGTGCCGGTCTTGATCGTCTCGACCCGCCGGATGTCGAGCCGGACGCTGGCGTAGAACTTCAGCGCCCGGCCGCCCGGCGTCGTCTCGGGGTTGCCGAACATGACCCCGATCTTCTCGCGGAGCTGATTCGTGAAGACGAGCGAGGTGTTCGAGCGGCTCACCGCACCGGTCAGCTTCCGCAGCGCCTGGCTCATGAGCCGGGCCTGGATGCCGACGAACGAGTCGCCCATCTCGCCTTCGATCTCGGCACGCGGCACGAGCGCGGCGACCGAGTCGACGACGACGACGTCGACACCGCCCGAGCGGATGAGCGTCTCGGTGATCTCGAGCGCCTGCTCACCGGTGTCCGGCTGGCTGACGAGCAGCTCGTCGACGTTGACGCCGCAGGCCCGGGCGTAACCCGGATCGAGCGCGTGTTCGACGTCGATGAAGGCGGCCACGCCTCCACGCCGCTGGGCCTCCGCGATGACGTGCTGGCAGACGGTCGTCTTGCCCGACGACTCGGGGCCGAAGATCTCCGTGATCCGGCCGCGCGGGATGCCGCCGACGCCGAGGGCGAGATCGAGGGCGATCGAGCCCGTCGGGATCGCGTCGACCTGCTGTCGCTCGGCCGAGCCGAGCTTCATGATCGAGCCCGCCCCGAACTGCTTCTCGATCGCCAGGATCGCCGAGGCGACGGCCTTGCCGCGCTCCGCGGTCGCCTTGTCGCCGGCGCGGTCGCCGTTGCGCTCGTCCGTGCCGCGCTGTCCGGTCATCGCCATCGTTCCGTCACGCTCCTGTCGCTCCATCCTTCAGCCGACAGGACGTTCCCGGGCGTCCGCCGGACGGTCAGCCCTCGTCGGGTTCTTCCTCGACGATCCTGGGCTTGCGCGGCTTGCGGATCACCTCGACCTGCTGGGGCGGAGGCTCCGACAGCGGCGCCAGCTTGGGCTGGCTCTTGTCCTTGGGCTTCTTCTTCGCTTCGCGGTGGGGACGATCTCGCGAGCCCATCCTTGTTCCTCCGCGCTTGAGAGCAGGTTACCGATGGGGCCTTCACGCGGACTTCTCCGCGACTTCACGGCCGCTTGTACGACCCGCGCGCAGACGGAGCTCCGGCATGACGGCGGGGAAGGTTCCGGATCGGATCGCCGCCCGAATCCTGACCATGAAGTCTAGGGTGAAGGTGAGGTTGTGACAAGTCGCGAGACGGTACGCGAGCAGCTCGTCGGCCCGGAAGAGATGGGCGATGTAGGCCCGAGAGAACGAGCGGCACAGGGGGCACGGGCAATCGTCCTGGACCGGCTCGGGGTCATCGAGGAAGCGCCGGTTGCGGATGTTCAGGCGGCCGCCCGGAATCCACAGCTGGCCGTTCCGGGCGACGCGCGCCGGCAGCACCGAGTCGAAGAGGTCGACGCCGCGGTGGACGGCCTCGAGCAGGTCGGCCGGCGAGCCGAGGCCCATGAGGTAGCGGGGCCGGGGGTCGTCGGCGAGGACAGGCACGGCGACCTCGAGGGTCGCGTCGCGCTGTTCGGGCGTCTCGTCGCCGGCGAGGCCGCCGAGACAGATCCCGTCGAACGGCAGGCCGGCGATGAACGCGGTGCTCGCCGCTCGGAGGTCCGGTTCGAGGCCGCCCTGGACGATCCCGAAGAGCGCCTGGTCCGGACGGCGATGCGCGGCCAGGCAGCGCTCCGCCCAGCGGTGGGTCCGCTCGGTCGCCTCGGCGACGTGCTCGCGGGCCGACGAGGGCGCCACCGGCTGGTCGAAGGCCACCGCGACGTCCGATCCGAGCGCCTCCTGGACCGCGATCGCATGCTCCGGGGTGAAGCGGTGGAGCGAGCCGTCGAGGTGGCTCCGGAACGTCGCCCCGTCGTCGTCGATCACCCGCAGGTCGCCGAGCGACACGACCTGGAAGCCGCCCGAGTCGGTCAGGATCGGCCGGTCCCAGGCCATGAACCGGTGGAGCCCGCCGAGGCGGGCGATCCGCTCGTGACCAGGACGCAGGTAGAGGTGGTAGGTGTTCGCGAGGATGATCGTCGCGCCCGTCGCCGCGATGTCGGTGGGATCGAGCGCCTTCACGGTCGCGTTCGTCCCGACCGGCATGAACTGGGGCGTCTCGACGACACCATGGCTCAGCTCGAGGCGGCCGAGGCGGGCTCGGGTGGAGCCGTCTCCAGGCGGCGGCACGAGCACGTCGTAGCGCGAGGCGCGGCCCCGGAACGTCGAGGCGGGCTCGGTCATCGGCCGCGGCCGATGAGGTTGAGGACGAGCGTGGCGAGCAGGCTCAGGACGATCATCGTCCCGATCGGGATGAAGACGCGGACGTTGTCGTTCTCGATCCGGATATCGCCGGGCAGGCGGCCCAGGAACGGGATGTTCGGCGAGACGACGAGGACGAGGCCGACGAGCGCGAGCACGACGCCCCCGACGATCAGCACCCGGCCGAGCGGCTCGAGGCCCTCCACTCAGCCGACCCCGGCGCCGGGGTCCTCCCAGAGGCTCGGCATGTCCGGCTCCGGTCGGCGGGGCGGCGGGATCTCGTAGCCGAGGCGGGCGAGGTGGACGCGTGCCGCCTCGGTCGCGATCCGGCCCTGCGGCGTCCGGTCGAGGAAGCCGAGGCGGAGAAGGAACGGTTCGTAGACGTCCTCGATCGTCTCGACCTCCTCGCTCAGGACGGCGGCCAGGGCCTGGACGCCGACCGGCCCCGAGGCGAACTTCTGGACGATTGCGGCGAGCAGCTTGCGGTCGGTCGAGTCGAGGCCCTCGTCGTCGATCTCCATCTGGCGCATCGCCTCGGTCGCGGTCCGCTCGTCGACGCGGCCGTTGCCGTGGACCTGGGCGTGGTCGCGCGTCCGCTTGAGGAGGCGATTCACGATCCGCGGCGTTCCCCGGCCGCGGCGGGCGATCGCCCGGGCGGCCGCCGGCTCGATCGGGACGTCGAGGATGCCGGCCGAGCGGTCGACGATCGCGGTGAGGTCCGGCTCCTCGTAGAAGTCGAGCCGGTAGGTCGCGCCGAACCGGTCGCGGAGCGGTCCCGAGATCCGGCCGGCGCGGGTCGTCGCCCCGACGACCGTGAACGGCTTGAGGCTGAGGCGCAGGCTCCGCGCCGAGGGGCCCTTGCCGATCATCACGTCGAGCGCGTAGTCCTCCATGGCCGGGTAGAGGATCTCCTCGACCGCCCGGTTGAGCCGGTGGATCTCGTCGATGAACAGGACGTCGCGTTCGTCGAGCGCGGTCAGGATCGCGGCCAGGTCGCCGGCCCGCTCGACCGCCGGGCCCGAGGTATAGCGGACGTTGACCCCGAGCTCGCGCGCGATGATCGTCGCGAGCGTCGTCTTGCCGAGCCCGGGCGGCCCGTAGAGGAGGACGTGATCGGCGGCCTCTCCCCTGCCCCGGGCGGCGGCGAGCAGCACCGACAGGTTGGCCTTGACCTCGCGCTGGCCGATGTATTCGTCGAGCGTTCGCGGCCGAAGCGCGCCCTCGACGATCCGGTCGCCCTCGTCCACGAGGTCCGGCGCGAGGATCCGGGTGAGGTCGTCCGCCATCGGGGGCGAGTCTACCATCTCGCGGGGCGTTTCGTACGCATGTTCTAACCGGCCCAGTCCGGCCGGCAGCCGCCGCGTCGGCGGCGGCGGAATCCCCACCCTCGGACTAGGGGTTCGGTGGCAGAATGAACGGCGATGCGACTCTCGCGCCGTTCCGAGTACGGCCTCCGGGCGCTCACCGACCTGGTCCGCAGCGGCCCGAATGCGACCGTCCCACTGGCGGCCCTCGCCCAGCGCAACAACCTGCCGCCGAAGTTTCTCGAGCAGATCATGTCGACGCTCAAGCGGGGCGGGATCGTGAAGACGACACTCGGGGCGCGGGGCGGCTACGCGTTCGCCGAGGATCCGTCGCACGTCTCGATCGGCCGGGTGATCCGGCTCCTCGACGGCGCGCTGGCCCCCCTGCCCTGCGTCAGCCTCCGCTACTACGGGCGATGCTCCTGCCCCGACGAGGCGACCTGCGCGCTGCGCGACGTGATGATCGACGTCCGCGACGCGATGCTTGCGGTCCTCGACGAGGAGACGCTCGCCCAGCTCGCGGCGAGGGAGGGCCGTGCCTCGATCGATCCGCGGGGGATCCACGCCGACGCGCTCGCCGGGCGGCGACCCTGATTTCATTCGCCCGGCGTCCGGCCCGCGGCGCGGCACGCTCGACGTCACCGGACAAGACCGCCGGTTGTTCGGCGGTCGACGGTCGTGGCGCGGCGCCGCCGCCTTCCGCCGTGCGTGGCGCGACGGGTTCGTCGCCGACGCCGAGGCCGATTCCGCCCCGAACCGGCTGATTTGTCCGGTGCTGTCGAACAGCACTCAGCCCCGCTTGTCGCGACCGGTTTCCTCCGACACCGAACGGGAACAGTCGCCCAGCAGCCCTTGGCCCGCTTGTGGGCTCATCAGCGCGGTCGGCTCGAGCGTGGGCCTGCCCATCCGGCCCGTCCCGGCCCGCCAATCCGCCCTCCGGAGGGTCGATTCCGTTCGGTCCAGGTGGAAAGGGGCGCCGAATGTGGCGCACGCGGCGAGACTCCGACGGCGCCGCCGCGTGCTACCGTCGCCCGACAGGCCGGGGCGAGATCAGGCGGAGGGCCGGGCGGGTGATCGGCAGGGTCGCGCGGGCGGGAGCCGCGTCGTTCGTGGGATTCGGGCGCGGCATCTGGCTGATGCCGCTCGACATCACGTTCAAGACGGTGGGGCTGCGGTACGGCTGGCTGAAGGCGCTCTTCATCGGCACGCCGGCACCCCTCCTGCGGGGGA
>DASTVH010000417.1:0-3140 GCA_035759195.1 Candidatus Limnocylindrales bacterium | reverse complement strand
CAAGCGACGAAGGACGCGGTCGGGAGGGTTCCGCCACCCGCTCCTGCCGGACGCGCGTTGTCCGATCGGCAACACCCCTCGGCGGACGCGAGAACCCGCCCCGCCCTTCGGCGCTTGTTGGCGGAGCGACAACGCCGCGCCGCATCCGTGCCGGGCGCGCAACCCGGCGCTACACCTCCGCGGTCGAGCAGATCGCGACGTCGCGGACCAGATGCGTATCGGGGGCCCACGGGCGGGCGAGGATCACGTGGAACCGGGCGTCGGCTCGGCCGTGCGGCAGGCGGACAGTCGGCAGCCATCGGGCGGGCAACGCGCCGTCGAACGCCATCGCCCGCTCCGCGCCTCCGAACTCGCCCTCGCCGGCGACGCGTCCCGTCCAGAGCGTGACCTCCTCCTCGAGCCCCGACGACACCGTCGCCTTGACCGTCGAACGCAGCTCGAGGCGGACCTCCTGGAGCTTCGCCGGCCCAGTCGCGATCGCGAGCAGCCCACCGAACGGCGCGTCCACGCAAAGCGGCACGGGATCGAGCGCGATCGAGGCCTGCGCCCCGTCGGCGCTCGCGTCGGCCGAGGGCCAGAGCGCGAACTGCGCGACGTCGACGACACCGGCCCGCAGGAGCGCCGTCGGCTGGAGGACGACGACGTCGTGTTCGATCGACGCATCGAACCCGGGGACGTCGCACTTGACCTCGAGGCGCCACGAGACGCCGGCCACGGTCGCGTCGAGCGTCGCCGGCCCGAGCGGCGGGACCGGCACCTCGACCGGGAACTCGAGCACGGAGCCCGCCGAATGTTCGCCCGGACCGGCCAGCCGGACGGGCAGGCGCCGGAGCTCCTCCTCCCGCGTCACCGTGTGGGTCGAGGCGTGACCGTTGGCGTCCGTGCGGGTCTCACGGTACTGCCAGTGCTCGGTGGCGATCAGGCTCGCGACGATTGCCCGCACGCTCCTGCGATCCCGAAACGTCAGGCGAACAGATCCGCTCGCCAGCCGACCCGGAGGCAGCCGCTCCCGATCGAGGGTCAGCTCGAAGCGGACGCCGCCGTCCGACCGATCCACGCGCACGCCGCTTACCCCGACCTCCCCTGCGGCGCGCCCGAGGCGCTGCCGTCTGCCGCACGAACAAGGATGCGCCATCCGACCGTAGCTCGGTGCCTGCATCGGTCGCCGTTCGGACGGTCCGTCGGTCATACGACCGATGACCGACCGTCGACCGCGCGCCATCGTCCTTCCCCAAGGAGCCGGCATCCCGCCGGCCGAACCGTCAGGGAGGAACGACATGGCGAAGTTCATGGACGTGCACAACGGGTTCGTGGGGGTCACCGCCCAGCAGCTCAAGGAGGCCCACGAGCGCGACCTCGCGATCGAGAAGGACGAGGGTGTCCACTTCGAGCGGGCCTGGCTCGACCCCGAGGCCGGCAAGGTCTTCTGCCTCGCGACCGCGCCGTCGAAGGAGGCGGTCATGCGGATCCACGAGCGGGCCGGCCATCCGACGATCGAGGTCTACGAGCTTTCGGTCGAGGTGGCCTGAGATGAACCGCCGCCGCTACCTGCCGGCCGCCCTCGGGCTGGCCGTCTTCGCCCTGAGCGTCCCGCTCGGGTTCGCCCTGGCCGGCGATCCGATCGCGGAGGTCCGCCAGGCCACCAAGCAGTTCCACGACGTCGGCGCGGCCGGCCCGGCGGGCTACGCCCCGTTCTACATCTGCACCGACAACGAGGGCCTGGGCGCAGCAATGGGCCAGCACTACGCCGACGTGTCGAAGGTCGTCGATCCCACGATCGACCCGCTCGATCCCGAGGTCCTCGTCTACGAGCCGAAGCCGGGCGGCGGCCTCCGCCTCGTCGCGGTCGAATACGTCGTCTTCCAGGCCGACTGGGACGCGCTCCATCCGAACCCGCCGCAGCTGTTCGGTCGGACGTTCTCGGCGATCCCGGCCGGCAACCGCTACGGCCTGCCCGACTTCTACGAGCTCCACGTCTGGGCCTGGAAGGGCAACCCGCGCGGCATCTTCGACGACTGGAACCCGACGGTCTCCTGCCAGGGCAACGGCGACCCCGCCTAGCGGGCCTCGCCCGAGTCCACCCCGCCCGTCACCGGCGGCGGCGCCCTCCTCAGGGTGCCGCCGCTTCCGCGCGCCGGGTCCTCGTCGCCGGCCGGTCCGACCGGCGACGGCCTGTCCGACCGGCGACGGCGCGCCCACCCTGTTGTCGGTGGACCAACAAGCGCCCGACGTCGGCCCGGCCCTCGGCGATCCTCCGACGGCTGTTGTGCCGTGGACCACATCGCTCGACGGAGAGCCGCCGGGCGCGCCGCCGCGCATCGCCGGTCCCTGCTTGTGGTCGCTCCGGCAACGGAGCGCGACGTCAATGCGCCCGGATGGACGCTGGCGGTCCCTGTCCGATGTGATCGCGTCCGACCGCCGTCGCTCCTGCCATGCTTGCGGTGGCAGGCGCGGCCGGCCCGCCGACCCCGCTCGCCCCCGCCGCCGCGATCGTCGCGGCCCAGGCGGCGACCTCCGCCCGCCGGGTGACGCCGAGCTTCGCCAGGATGTGCTCGACGTGGGCGCTCGCGGTCTTCGGCGCGATCGACAGCTCGTCGGCGATCTCGCCGTTCGTCATCCCGCCCGCGATCAAGCGGGCGACCTCGAATTCCCGGGCGGTGAGCGGCCGCCACGGCTCCTCGACAAGGCCCCGGCCGCGAGCCGCCCGTGCCAGCTCATCGACCCGTCCGGACAACGGCTCGCTGCCGACGCCGTCGGCGAAGCTCCGCACCTCGGCGAGCAGCACCGCCGCATCCGCGAAGCGGTTCGAGCGCAGATGGCACTGGGCGAGGTCGAGCCGGGCCCACGACGCCTCCCATGTCCGGTGCCGCTCCCCCCAGCTTCGGACGGCGGCCTCCAGCTCCTCTCGCGCCGAGGTGAGCGGACCCGTTGCGAGACTGAGGAGCCCCTCCGCGTGAACCAGCGCGGCGCCGGCAACGGCGTCCCAGCCCCGGAGGTGCTCGCGGGCCCGGCCGAGCCAGCGCTCGGCCTCGTCGGGACGATGGGCGGCCAGCGCGGCGCGCACGGCCGTCACGACGAACGGCACGAGCAGCGCTCGCTCACCGGTCGACTCGGCGAGCGCGAGCGCCTCCTCGCAGTGG
>DASTVH010000416.1:0-9085 GCA_035759195.1 Candidatus Limnocylindrales bacterium | reverse complement strand
GCTCAACCTGGGCGTCAGCCTCACGGCGGTCGTCCTCACCCCGGCCGAAGCGGCGATGATTCCGCGAGTCGTGCCCAAGCCCCAGCTCGAGACCGCGATGGGGATCTTCAACCTGACCCTCCAGGCCTCGTTCGCGGCCGGGTTCGCGTTCCTCGGGCCGCTGCTGGTCACGGTCGCCGGGCCGTCGGCCGTCCTGGCCATCGTCGCCGTCCTCTACGCCGCGGCCACGCTGGCGGCCCTCGGCCTCCCGACGGCCCCGCCACTGCCGCGGGAGGACCGCACGGTTCGGGCCGCTCGGGTGCCGCTCCGCCAGCTGAGCGAGGGCCTCAACGTCATTCGCCGGGATCGCGAGGTCGGCCGGCCGCTCGTTCACCTCGCGGCGGCGGCGTCGCTGGTCGGCGTCGTCGGCGTGCTCGGGCCGAACCTCGCCGACTCGATCGGCCTCGAACCCGAGGACCTGATCGTCGTCGTCCTGCCGCTCGGGCTCGGCGTCGTCGCCGGCGTCTTCGGCCTGCGACGGTTCGGCCGGGGCGTGCCCCGCCGGCGGACCGGCGAGGCCGGGCTCGTGGCCTTCGGCCTTCTGGCCCTCGGCATCGCCGTCATCGGCCTCGCCGGCGAGCGGCTCGGACCCGGCGCGGTTCCGGCGGTCGCGGTGCTCGCGTTCGGGGCCGGTGCCGCGTACGCGACGACGTCGGTCTCCGCCCAGACAGCACTGTTCGAACACATGCCGGCCGGCGTCCGCGGTCGGGTGTTCGGCGTCCTGGCGTCGATCGTGAGTGCGACCAGCCTCCTGCCGATCCTCGCCGCCGGGCCGGTCGCGGACGTCCTCTCGGGTCCCCTCGTCATCGCGATCACGGCCGCTGCGATCGTCGCCGTCGGGGCGGTGTCGGCGACCCTGTACGGGCCTCCCGCACGCGCCCACCCGACGCCACCCGGCTGAGCTTTCGGGCTCGGCAGCGGCGCCGGTCGGCGCCGGAGCCGGTGGTCCACGTCGCGCACAATACGGGTCCGGCCCGCCCGGCGGCCGGACCTCCCGATCCAAGGAGTCAGCAGCGTGACCGACCGCAGCGGTTCGATCATCCCGTTCGACGACCTCGAGCACTCGCACCACTCGCACGAGTTCGTGGGCGCCGAACATGGCGACGTGCCGTTCTCGATCATCCTCGTCCACTCGCGCCCCGGGGTCGGCCCGAAGCTCCATCGCCACCCGTATGCCGAGGTCTTTGTCGTCGAGTCCGGCCGGGCGACCTTCCAGATCGGCGAGCGATTCGTGGTAGTCGAGAGCGGCCACGTCGTCGTGTCGCCGCCCGGCGAGGCCCATGGGTTCACCAACACGGGTGACGGTGAGCTCCGCCTCACGGCGATCCATGGCGGGCCCCGCTTCGACACCGAGTGGCTCGCGAGGCCGGACCCGGCCTGGACGTCGAAGCCGAAGCTCTGAGGTGTTGCCCCCGGTCGAGCTCCGCGAGATCAGTGACGCGAACCGCCCCGCCGTCACGGCGCTCCGCGTCGCGCCCGGTCAGGAGCGGTTCGTCGACGCCGTCGAGGAGTCGCTCGCCGAGGCCGCGGAGACCCCGGAGGCAAAGCCCTGGTACCGGGCCGTTTACGCGGGCGAGGAGCCAGTCGGCTTCGTGATGCTGAGCTGGAACGTGACGCCCGCTCCGGGCATCCTCGGACCTTGGTTTCTGTGGCGGCTGCTGATCGATGAGCGCCACCAACGGCGAGGGTATGGACGCGCGGCGCTCGAGCAGCTCGTCGACCTGATCCGGGCGGAGGGCGCGACGGAGCTCCTGACGAGCTACAACCCGGACGACGGCAACCCATGGCCGTTCTACGAGCGCTTCGGATTCGTGCCGACCGGGGACGTCGAGGACGGCGAAATCGTGCTGCGGCTCGCGATCGGTTGACCCCGGCTCCGCGGCCGGATGCGGGTGAGCGGTTGCGGCCCAAGCACAGCCTTGAAGTGGTGACTACACTCGGGTCGCGCTCGCCGCCCGCCCGGACCCAGTGCGGAGTCCGCTGTTGCAGTTCGCCCGACCCGTCCGCCCGCCTTCGCTCTCGGAACGTCTCGCTCGCGCCGCCGATGCGCCGCGCGTCCTGCCGGTCCTCGTCGTCGGACTGCTCCTCGTCGGATCGGCGGCGGCCCAGGTTCTCGTCGCCGATACGGCCGGAGCCGGTGGCCCGTCGGGCCCGTCCGCCGCACCCGGGCAGGCCGTCGGCTCGACCGACCCGACGGCCTCGGCGACGGCAACTCCGGCGCCGACGCCGGCCCCGACCATCACGGCGTCGCTGACGCCCGCCCCGACCCCGACCCCGACCGCCACGCCGGCGCCGACGCCGGAGCCGCCGGCCGTCGTCCGATTCCGGCCGCGCGACGGCTGGACCGGCGTGTCGCCGTGGGCCGCCGTCTCGGTCCGCTTCACCGAGGCGATGGACCACGCCTCGACCGAGGCCGCGTTCAGCGCGACGATCGACGGCGCCGCGATCGCGGGCCGGTATCGCTGGGCCGAAGGCGACACGGTCCTCGTCCTCCAGCCGTCGTCGCGACTGCCCTACGGCGCGACCGTCCGCTTGGCGGTCGCCGCGGGTGCCCGCTCGCAGGCAGGCGGTGTCCTGGGCGAGGTCGCGTCGGTCACGTTCGTCGTCGCGCCCCGCCCGACGCCTCCGCCGACCGCGAGGCCGACGCCGCCGCCCACCGCCGCGCCGACGGCCGCGCCGACCGCGACGCCGGCCGCGTCGCCGTCCGACGTCGCCTGGCAGTGGCCGCTCCTGGGACCGATCACGCAGCGGTTCGGCGAGTCGCTCACCCAGTACGGCGTCCACCAGGGCATCGACATCGACGGCGACACCGGCGACTCGGTCCGGGCCGCCCGGGTGGGCACCGTGACCGTCGCCGGTCGGTGGGACGAGTGCGGCGGGCTCCAGGTCCACATCGACCACGGCGGCGGGCTGTCGAGCTGGTACCGCCACCTGTCGCGGATCGACGTCGCGGTCGGGACGCGCGTGGCGCGCGGCGCGATCATCGGCGCGGTCGGGAACACCGGCTGCAGCCTCGGGTCGCACCTCCACTTCGCGATCCGCGTCGGGTCGACGTTCGTCGACCCACTCCGCTACCTGCCGTCGAGGTAGGGTCCGGCGAGCGGCCGGACGACCCGGGGCGGCGCCGGCGGAAGCACCGGCAGGACCAGCACGAAGCGGCCGTCCTTCTCGGCGTAGCGGACGGTCGGCCGCCGCCAGGGCAGGTAGTCGGCCGCAAGATCCGCGACCGCGATCCGGGTTCCGGGCCGCTGTCCTCGGCCCCAGATTGAGCTCGTCCGGGGATACCAGGCGTCGACGACGCGGATGTGGGTGACCGCGAAGTCGTTGGTCCGGGCCGGGTCGGCGGTCGCCTCGAAGCCCGACATCACCCAGGCATGGGCGCCGCGCCAGATGAGGAGGCCGACCGGGCGGCCGGTCAGCCGGATCGCCCGGGCGGCCGACGCGATCGCGGCCTCCCGCGTCCGCTCGGCGACGACGACGTACGGGCCGAGACCGAGCTCGTTCAGGACGCCCGCCCAGCCCTCGGGCTCCGAGCCCGCGCCGACGAGACGGTCGGTCGAGAGCGCCCGCGCCCGTCGGTCGAGCTGGCGCTGTGACGGCAGCTCGCTCGCCCGGCCGTCCGCCGCGATGAGATTGGCCATCGTCTGGATCGACGCCGGCACGCACCAGTCGGCCCGAGCCTGGGAGACGAAGTCGCCGTCCTCGTAGAGGTCGACCGCGATCGACGCCGAGGTAGCGGTCGCCGGCGGCACCGCCGCCGCCAGGACGACGGCGAGGAGAGCGGCCGCGAGGCGAACTGCAGAGTGGTCCATGAGACGTGAGCCGGCCGGCGCGCAACCAGTCTATGCCGACCGCGTGCGGCCGGCCTCGCCGTGGGCTACGGCCCGGCCGCACGGACGCGTGCTAGGGTTTCGGTCGACCCTCCCGCGAGGTTGGAGCCTCGGATGGCCAAGCGGAACGCGCACACGCACCACGAGCCGTCGAGCGATGCTGTGACTGCCGTCGCCGACCGGCCCGAGCGGCCCAGGCTGAAGACCCGGGCCTACCTCGACGAGTTGGGCCGCCTCCAGGTCGAGCTGATCAAGCTCCAGGAGTGGATCCGCCACGAGGGGCTCAAGGTGGTCGTCGTCTTCGAGGGCCGCGACGCGGCCGGCAAGGGCGGCGTCATCAAGACGATCACCCAGAGCCTCAACCCGCGGGTCTGCCGGGTCGTCGCCCTCGCCGCCCCGACCGAGCGCGAGAAGACCCAGTGGTACTTCCAGCGCTACGTGGCCCACCTGCCGGCAGCCGGCGAGATGGTCCTGTTCGACCGGAGCTGGTACAACCGGGCCGGCGTGGAACGCGTCATGGGGTTCTGCACCGAGGACGAGTACCGGGAGTTCCTCCGTTCGACTCCCGAGTTCGAGCGGATGCTCGTTCGCTCGGGGATCATCCTGATCAAGTATTGGTTCTCTGTCAGCGACGCGGAGCAGGAGCGGCGCTTCCAGGCCCGACTCGACGACCCGACGAAGCGCTGGAAGCTGAGCCCGATGGACCTCCAGTCGCGGTCGCGCTGGCTCGACTACTCCAGGGCCAAGGACGAGATGTTCGCGCACTGCGACATCAAGCAGGCGCCGTGGTACGTCGTCAACGCCGACGACAAGAAACGCGCCCGGCTCAACTGCATCGCCCACCTGCTCAGCCTCATCCCGTACGAGGACCTGACGCCCGATGAGATCGAGCTGCCGCCGCGCCAGCCAGACACCGGCTACGTCCGCCCGCCCCTGACCGACCAGTCGTTCGTCCCGGAGGTGTACTAGCCGCCGGCCGGACCCGTCATCTCATCGGCCCTCCTCGACCCAGATGTTGTCGTGGCGCGCGTAGAAGTCCGCCAGCTCCTCGTCGCTCAGCCGCCCGGCGGCGATGCGCGCCGTGCCCTCGAAGTAGGCTTCTCGCGGCGCGCCGGGCGAGAAGTGGATGAGCATCGCCGCCGGCTTGCCCGATTCGTTGCGGAAGCCGTGGATGCCACCCTCCGGGACGTGGATGAAGTCGCCGGGGACCGTGTCGATCCACGTGCGGCCGTCGTAGATGCGGATCGTGCCGCGGAGGATGTAGAACGACTCGGTGAGGGTCCGGTGGAAGTGCGGGCCCGGCCCGCTCGGCTCGGGACCCATCTCCCAGCGGTAGAGCCCGAACAGTCCGCGGGTCATCGCCCCGGTCGCGAGATAGTGGGCCGTGTTGCCCGACGGGTACGTGAGCTCCGGCGGGTGGTCCGCCGGCCGATGGATCGCGCTGGCCTCGCCGCCTTCGCCGAGGTACCGGGGTTCGGGGTAGCTCACGGTCTGCTCCTTCGAGATGGTCAGCGGGGCCGGGTCGCGACGTGGACCGGGATGCCGTCGGGGTCCTCGACCCGCGCCACCCGCTCGCCCCAGGGCTGATCGACCGGCTCCTCCAGAACGGTCGTCCCGGCGGCCCGGAGGCGCTCGATGAGCGCGTCGCAGTCGTCGGTGTAGATCCACAGGCTCACGGCAGTGCCCGCGCGGGCGGCGGCCGGGTCGTGACCGATGCCGACGTGGGACCGGCCGAGGTCGACCCCGACATACACGGCACTGCCGTCGGGGCCGGCGAACTCGTAGGCGACCGTCCCGCCGAGCAGGTCTCGGTAGAAGCCGAGCGAGCGCTCGAGGTCGCTCGTGGCGATGATCGGGAAGAGCTCGGCGGCCATCGGTGCCTCCTTGGCGAGGGTCGAGGTCAGCCTAGCGGGTCGCCAGGAAGCCGTCGGGCGCGGGGCCGGTCGCCCGTAGGACGGGGACGTCGGTGGCCTGCTTCTTGCCCTTCAGGTCGAGCGTTCGTCGCTCGAGACCGGGATCGAGACCGGCCGCCGCGGCAGCCGGCATCGTCACGAGGACCTCGCCTGCGGCCGAAACCGATGCCAGACGGGCCGTCGTGTTCATCGGATCGCCAACCGCGGTCAGCTCGACGTGGCCGCCGCGACCGACCGCGCCGAACCAGGTCCGGGCCGTGTGGAGCCCGGCCCCGATCGGGACCCACGGCTCGCCGGAATCGCCATGGCCGGTCGCGCCGAGCAGCGCGTGGGCAGCCCGGACGCCTTTGAGCGCATGGCGGTCGCCGCTGAGCAACGGGAAGAACAATGCCACGAGCTCGTCGCCCACGAACTTGTCGACGGTCCCGTCGTGATCGAAGACGACCCCGGTGGCGACCGTGTAGAAGCGGTCGAGCAGGGTGCGGAAGGCGGCTGCGGTCTGGCCCTCGGCGAGCGTCGTCGAGCCGCGGATGTCGGCGAAGAGCATGGTGCATTCGATCTCCGCGCCTCCGTGGTGATCCGCGACGAACTCGAAACAGCTCCGGCACATCGTCGGGTTCTGCTCCGAGCGACGCTTGCCGATCGGGCGCATGAGGACCGACCCGGGGCCGGCGAATGGCGCGGCGCACAGCCGGCAACGCGGGCCGCTCGGCAGGCGCCTGAGGACGAGCCGGGCACGGCGCTCGCGGGAGTCGCCCCGGGTCAGGAATTCGTGCCAGAACGCCTCGTCCCGGGCGTCCGGCGATCGGCTGCCCGTCATCGCCCGGCAATCCTACGCCCGTCCCGGTCAGAGCCGCCGACCACAGGTCGCGACCCGGGCACGATCGCGGGCTGCGGCCGCGGTAGGCTTGGGCGGCAATCTGCCACCGGAGCGAGGTCATCTCGATGGACTGGACGCTCGAAGTCGTCCTGCTGCCGGTCAGCGACATCGATGCTGCGATCGCCTTCTACCGCGACAAGGTGGGGTTCGCGCTCGACCACGACACACGGACCGACCAGATGCACGTTGCCCAGTTGACGCCGCGTGGCTCGGGCTGCTCGATCGTCGTGGGCGATCTGCCGGCACATCGCGAGATGGCGCCCGGCTCGATGAAGGGCTTGCAGCTTGTCGTCAGCGACGCCGAGGCCGCGCGCCGGGAGCTCGTGGACCGTGGCGTCGAGTGCGGCGAGATCCAGGTCATCGACCCGCGCGATGGCGGCACGTTCTTCGGGTTCAGCGATCCCGACGGCAACACCTGGGCCGTCCAGCAGCTCAAGGTGCGGGCCGACAGGCCGCTCATCCCGCCGGAGTACCGCGATCGCTTCGGCGCCGACGCGTAACGCCGAGCTCGCGGCGCGAGGCACCCTCGCGGCGGCCCGCCGCCGGGGACTGGTTCCGTGACCGCCGCGACGGGTCGGTTCGCCTACGACCCGGCGATTGGGGAGCGCTTTCCGGCCGTCGTCGGCGGCGCCATTCATGCGGTCGGCGTCACGAACGGGCCGTCGTCGCCGGCGCTCGCCGAGGCGTTCGAGGCGGAGCAGCGGGCCGCCCTCGCGCGGATCGGCACGACGCCGCTGTCCGAGCTGCCGAGCCTCGCCGCCTGGCGTCGCGCTTTCCGCGCCTTCGGCGTCGATCCGACGACGTACCGCTCGGCGGCCGAGGCACTCCTGCGCCGGCTGACGAAGCAGGGATCCATTCCCTCGATCAACGCGCTCGTCGACATCGGCAACCTCGTGAGCATCCGCTACGGGCTGCCGGTCGCGGTCTTCGACCAGGCGGCGGCGACCGGTGGCACGACCGTTCGCTTCGCGACCGGCACGGAAGCGTTCACCGACCTCGGCTCGGGAGAACGCCAGACGCCCGATGAGGGCGAGGTCATCTTCGTCGACGAGGCGGGGCTCGTCTGCGCCCGGCGCTGGTGCTGGCGCCAGTCGGCGGAGAGCGCGTCGGGCCCGGCCACGACCGAGGTGCTCGTGACCGTCGAGGGTCACCAGGACGGCGCGGCGGCCGACGTCGCCGCGGCGGTCGCCGACCTCGAGGCGCTCCTCGCGACCCACGTGAGGCCGGCGTCGATCACCTCGGAGATCGTCCGCCCCGGCTGAGCCCGATCGGCCGATCGTGGCGGAGTTCGGCGTCCCCGACGGCGGTCAGGCGACGGTCGCCGCCGCCCGCCGGCGCAGCTCGAACACCGGCCGACGCCTCGCGGCCCGCTGCGGGTCGCCGACGATCTCGGGTGCGGCGATCCGGACGAGCACCCGCGTGAGCGCCCGCCACGCCAGCGGCATGCTCCGCAGGTACGCCGGGATCGTGTCGCGGAAGAACGCGGTCGCTTCCTCCCGCGTCAGTTCGACGGCCTCGACCGGTTCCCAGCGACCGTCGTCGTTCAGCTCGGCCTCGCCGGCCGCCCGGAGGTTGCGCGTCCAGTGGACGTCGCCGAACGTTCCGACGACGAAGCGCCGGCCGCCCGTCTTGACGACCGCCACGGGCACGGTGCGCGGCCGCCCGCTGGCTCGCCCGCGGACGGTCAGGAGCAGGTTCGGACCCATCGGCAGGCCGGCGCCGAGCAGGCGGCGGGCGATCGGGCCGGAGAAACGGATGAGGGCGGGTGCGCTGGTCCCGGTCTGTCACCTCGGAGCGGGTTGCGTTCGTCAACCGGTTGACGGAACGTGATCCCGAGGACGTGACCGATGACCGAGCCGGACGGCCTGGCCGAGCAGTTCGAGAGCCACCGAACCCGCCTGCGGGCCGTGGCCTACCGGATGCTGGGCTCGATGACCGAGGCCGACGACGTCGTCCAGGAGGCGTGGTTCCGCCTGAGCCGCTCGGACGCGAGCGCGGTCCAGAACCTCGGCGCCTGGCTGACGACCGTCGTCGCCCGGCTCTGCCTCGATGCGCTGCGAACACGCCGGTCCCGCCGCGAGGAGCCGATGGGCATCCAGCTGCCCGAGCCGATCGTGGGCCCGGCCGACGGGCTCGACCCGGAGCAGCAGGCGCTCCTGGCCGACTCGGTCGGGCTGGCCCTCCTCGTCGTCCTCGACACGCTCACGCCGGCCGAGCGGCTCGCGCTCGTCCTCCATGACTCGTTCGGGCTGCCGTTCGCCCAGATCGCCCCGATCGTCGGGCGCTCGCCGACCGCCGCGCGCCAGCTCGCGAGCCGCGCCCGTCGTCGCGTGCGCGGCGCTGCGCGCGCCCCGGACGCCGACCTCCGCCGTCAGCGCGAGGTCGTCGACGCGTTCGTGGCCGCTTCACGTGCGGGCGACTTC
>DASTVH010000415.1:0-6459 GCA_035759195.1 Candidatus Limnocylindrales bacterium | reverse complement strand
GACGTGAAGGGCGACTTCGAGCGGCTGAAGGCGGCGGGCGCCGAGGTCGTGCGCGAGCCGTACACCCCGGACGGGATGCCCGAGGGCACCGAAGGGTGGATCGCGACGTTCGCCGACCCGGACGGGAACTACTTCCAGTTGATGAGCCCGATGGAGTAGGAGCAACGAGGGCGCTCGAGCCGCCCTTGTTCGGGCCGCGCCGGAATCGGGCATGATTGGGGCGTGAACGATCCCACGCGACGGATCGGGCAGCCGTACCAGCACACGTCGGCGCGCCCCTCGATCGACGCCACCCGACTGTGGGTGGGCGGACTCCTCGCGGGGGTCGTGGCCGCGGGGGT
This sequence comes from Candidatus Limnocylindrales bacterium, assembly GCA_035759195.1. Classification (GTDB taxonomy): domain Bacteria; phylum Chloroflexota; class Limnocylindria; order Limnocylindrales; family CSP1-4; genus CF-46. Next base: position 6,118 of record DASTVH010000415.1, on the reverse strand, counting down.
CGCGATCATCGGACTGCTCTCGCGCGCGGCATCTTCGACATCCGCGTGTTCGTACCCGGCCGCGACGACGCGCTTTTCACGCCGAGCTCCTGGTGGTACGCGGGGGCCGCGTTCATCTGCGGCGTGCTGGCGACCGGTCTCCTGTACCTCCTGCTCGTGGCCAACGCGCCCGCGCCGTTCCGGTTCTTCACCTGGATCCTCGGCCTTGTCATCGCGATCTCGGTGATCGTGCCGTTCACGACGAACGCCGCCCTCGAGTCTCAGATCGCCACGGCGGGGATCAACCTCGCGATCGGGATCACCCTCATGTCGATCCTGCAGGGCGTCGGCCACTCGGCCGTTCGGGATCAGACGCTGGGTTGAGCGAGGAACGGCCCCCGGACGCCGGATCGCGTTCAACCGAGAGTGGCCTCGGCGTCTGGATCGTAGCGGCGGACCCACGGCCACGAGGCTGACGTCGGGCGGCTTCCCGGACCGGCAGCCGGCGTAGCCGCCGGGTCGGCCTCGCACCGGCTCTCGGTCTCCGCGTCGCAGGCATCGATGCCGTCGCCCCCGTCGGCGGAGTCGACGCCGGCGTCACCCAGCAGGACGTCGTCGCCGGCCGCCCCCGAGATCGTGTCGGCGCCGCTGCCACCCGAGATCGCGTTCGGACCGTCGTCGCCGGCGAGCATGTCGTCGAGCGCGGACCCGAGGACGTCCTCGATGCCGACGAGGGTATCGTCGCCCCAGCCGGCCGCCGTCCCGGCCGCGAGATCCACCGCCACCGGCTCGAACGCGTCGAAATACGCCGCCTGGTCGACGCCGCCCCGGCCGTCGATCGAGTCGTCGCCGAACCCGCCGACGAACGCGTTGTCCTCGGCGTCGCCGATCAGCGAGTCGTTCAGGTCCGAGCCGATCACGGCCTCGATCCCCGAGACCTGATCCGAGCCCCAGCCGGTGGCGGTCCCGGCCGCGAGATCGACCGCGATCGGGTTCGGCGAGTCCTCGAACCGGAGGATGTCGGCGCCGTCGCCCCCGTCGATCGCGTCGTCGCCGTCGGCGCCGTCGAGGACGTCGGCACCGAGGCCGACGAGGGTGCCCGAGCCCCGGCCGATGAGGACGTCGTCGCCCTCCTCGCCCACGAGCAGGTTCGAAGCCTCGTCGCCCGCCAGGACGTCGTCGAAGCTCGACCCGACCAGGCCTTCGATGGAGACGAGCTCGTCGGCGCCGTGTCCGGTGACCACGTCGGTCTCGAGGTCGCCGTTCACCGGCCCGGGGGACTCGAAGAACTCCGCGAGATCCCGACCCGGACCACCGTGGAGTCGGTCGTCGCCGGGCCCGCCGATCAGGCCGTCGAACGACCCCGGCCCGCCGAACAATCGGTCGTCGCCCCTCCCGCCGAACAGCGCCTCGAGCGACCCGCCGCCGGACCGGATCCGGTCCCGGCCCGGGCCCCCGTGCGCGGTGTCGGATCCGGAGCCCCCCGAGATCCGGTCGTCGCCGGGGCCGCCCTCGATGAAGTCGAACGCGCCGTCGCCGCAGATCCGGTCGTCGCCCCGCCCACCCTCGATCAGGTCCTCGCCGCCGCGACCCACGATCACGTCGGGTCCGCGCGTGCCGACGATCCGGTCGTCGCCGCCGGTCCCGACGATCGTCGCGACCCTGCCGAGGCATCGTGGCACCGCGACCGCGCCTCCGGTCCCCGGCGTGATCGCGAGCACCGCGGCGAGCACGAGCGGCGCGACGAGGGCACGACGGACGGTCGTCATGAACCACCGATGCTAACCACGGTCCCGGGATACTGGCCGGGATGCCTTTGCAGAACCGGGTGACGCCGCTCGGCGAGCTGATCGCGCACCCCGCGCGTGGCCTGGTCTACGGGAACCGCGGCTGCCTCCACGATCCCGCCGGCCGCATCCGGCGGCGGTTCAGCGGCAGGCGCTGGATCGCGTGCCGCCTGCGGTTCCGAGGCTGGCACCGCTCACCGCTCATGCAGCCGGGGCGGTTCACCGAGCTGTTCTTCCTCGACGAAGCGACCGCGTTCGCCGCCGGGCACCGCCCCTGCGCGCTCTGCCGCCGAGAGGACTACCAGCGCTTGACCGAGCTCTGGCGGGGGCTTCATCCCGGCCGCGTGGGCGCCGATGCGATCGACGAACGGTTGCACGGGGAGCGCCTCGATCCGGTCACTCGGGCGCAGCGGCACCACCTGGCCGTGGTCGACGAGCTCCCCGATGGTGCGTTCCTCCTTCGGGAGGGCGAGCCGCATCTGGTGCTCGGCGCCGAGCTGCTGCGGTGGACGCCCGCCGGCTACGATGGCCGGACGCCGCGGCCGAACGGCGCACCTGCCGAGGTGATTACTCCGCCCTCGCTGCTCGACGTCCTGCGTTCGGGATGGCGGCCGCTCGTGCCCCTGGTCCACCCCTCCGCCGCTCCGTCCCGGCGATCGTGACGATCACCCACTCGGGGAGCTCGTCGTGGTCCCGACGTCGATCGGGTCGAGCGGACGGCGCGTGGGTCCGTTCTTGACCGAGCCGTCGCTCTCGTAACGGCTGCCATGGCACGGGCAGTCCCAGGTCTTGGCCCGGTGGTTCCAGCCCACGGTGCACCCGAGGTGCTTGCACTTCGGCGAGAGCGTCACGAGTGCCCCGCGCTCGTCCCGGAAGGCGGCGACCTTCTTGCCGCCGACCTCCACGATCGCCCCCTCGCCCGGCTCGAGGTCCTCGGGCGAGCGGTCGACGGTGTTCACCACCAGGACGTCGACGGGCGCCTGGTGCGAGACCTTGTCCGGCACGACCCCCGCCATGAACCGCATGCCTCTCGACATCCCCTTGTTGCCGACGACGACCAGGTCGTGGGCCCCCGAACCCGCGAGCTCGGCGATCGCATCCCCCGCATCACCCTTCAGGACGTGGATCGGAAGGTCGCGGTCGCCGAGGCGTTCGGCCGTGTCGCGGAGCACGATCTCGCCCAGCGTCTCGTCGCCTACGTAGACGAGCGCGACGGTCGCTCCGAGAGCCCTCGCGAACTCGGCGCCGACACGCGCCGCACGGTCGGCCGTGGGCGAACCGTCCGTCGCGATGAGGACGCTGCCGTACTGCCCCGGGGATCGCGCCGGGTCGGGCTTGGACGTTCGGACGATCAAGAGATCACACGGCATCGCGTGCGAGACGCGGTCGGGCACGCCGCCCGGCCGCAGTCTCCTGCGGCCGCCCATCCCGACGTCGCCAAGGACGAGCAGCCCCGCGTCCTGGCGGTCGGCGACCTCGACTATCCCCTTCGCCGGCTCGGCCTCGATCACGTTGGTGTCGGCGGGGACGCCCGCCGCCTCCGCCCGGGCGCTGGCGCCCTGGACGGCCTCGGCGGCACGCTCCTGGCCGCCCTCGTCCTCGTGCGCGGAGACGAACAGGACGCGGCCGCCGGATGCCCGGGCGAGATCGAGCGCGACGCCCTCGGCGAGCCGGGCGGTCTCGGACCCGTCGGTCCCGACGACGATCCTGGCGTACGGCATCGCAACCCCTCCGAGCGATCTCAGAACGGTTTGACGACCATCAGGTAGGCGATGAACGCGATCGACAGCAGCCCCACCGCCAGCAGGGCGCTCGGCATGTTCGAACGCAGCAGCGAGTCGAGCTGGTCGGGCCCGACGGCGGACCCGCCCGACTCCTCGATCGCCATGACCTCCCGGACCTTCTTGTAGTAGGGGGAAGCCACCGCCCACATGAACACGAGGTTGAACACGAACAGGCCGAGGGCGACCCAGATCCACCCCTCGCCCCACCATCGGCCGTTGAAGCCTGCCCAGATCCCGCCGCCGAGCAGCAGCAGGATCGAGGGGTAGAGGATCGCGAGCGAGGAGCTCGAGACCTGGAGCATCACCCGGATGCGGTCGGGGTTGCGCTCGTGACGCAGCCGGAGCGCCATCGCGGCGGCGACGCCGTGAGCGAACATGAAGCCGAGGACACCGAGGATGTGGATCAGAACCAGCCATTCGTACACGCCGACGCACCCCTCCCGCGTCCCATCCTCGAACGATCCGAGCCTACCCAGCGTCCCCCGCCGCAGCAGGCCTCGTGGCGTCCTCTCTCGAGGCCAGCGAGGCTCAGCTCGCGAGCCGCGCCGTCACACCGATCTCGACGTTGCCGGTGAGCGCCTTCGAGACGGGACAGTTGTCCTTCGCGTCCTCGGCCGCCTTCGCGAAGTCACCCTCGGAGATCCCGGGCACGTTGCCCGTCACGTCCAGCGCCGACGACGTGATCCCGTCCCGGGAACGAAGGTCACGTCGGCCGAGACCTTCAGCTCCTCCGGCGGGGTGCCGGCCTTGTTGAGTACGTTCGAGAGCGCCATCGAGAAGCACGAGGCGTGCGCCGCCGCGATCAGTTCCTCGGGGCTCGTCACGCCTCCCTCGTCGCCGGTCCGCGCCGGCCACGAGACGTTCAGCGGAGAGAAGGCGGCGCTGCCGACTCGCTCGATCGTCCCGGCGCCGTCCTCGAGGGCGCCCTTCCACGTCACCTCTGCATGCTTGGTCGCCATGCTTCCTCCCCTCTGCTGGTGGCGGACGCGTTCCGGCGCAGCGTCACCGACGGCGTTCGTATCGAACGCCGTACCACGTCTCCCCTCCCTCGGTCCGCTTGAAACGCTCGACCAGCCGCATCCCCACCTTCTCGGCCACCCGGTGTGACGGGGTGTTCTCCCAGCTCGCATGCGCGCGGACCACCGCGGCCCCGAGCCGATCGAACGCGTAGTCGACGAGCGCGCCGACCGCCTCGGTCGCATACCCGTGCCCCTGGGACGACGGGGAGATCGTGTAGCCGACCCTGATCACGCCGGGTTCGCCCTCGGCCGGGCTGAGCCCGACGTCCCCGACGAGCCGCCCGCCATCGCGTTCGAGGACCGAGAACTGGACCCAGCCGGGCTCGCCCGGCGTCCGGGCGGCCATCTCCTCGATCTCGGCCCGCACCCCGTCCGGATCGGTGCGCGCCCAGCCCTGATAGCGGTTCACGGCCGGGTCGCTCCGGTAGGCGGAGATCTCCTCGGCGTCCTCGGGCATCGAGCGGCGGAGCCGCAGCCGTTCCGTGACGATCGGCTCGGACGCGGGATCGGTGGCCATCTCGAACCGGACCCTAGCAACCGGCGACGGGCGGCTTGGACCGCCGCCGAGCGGGTATCCCGACGGGAGGCCGGAAGGAGTGAGCGATGCCGCAACGAGTGTGGAGCGAGAAACGAGAACGCCAGTACGAGCACATCAAGCAGGGACTCAAGAAGCGGGGGCGGAGCCAGGACACGGCCGAGGAGATCGCAGCGCGAACGGTGAACAAGGAGCGGGCCCGCTCCGGCGAGGCCGAGACCCGCAGCAAGACCTCGACGAAGGACATCTCGTCTGGCCGGCGGGGCGGCCTGCGCTCGCACCGGGGTCCGGGGGGCCGGACGAAGGCCCAGCTCTACCAGGAGGCCAGGCGCAGGGGCATCGAGGGACGCTCGCGCATGACGAAGGCGCAGCTCGCGCGGGCCGTCGGCCGCTGAGCCGCCCTTGAGCGCGAGACGGCCGCTGGGCTAGGGTTCGACCATGCCGTCCGTGCAGGGGCTCTCGAAACGACAGGCCAACTACCGCCACGCCGAGAACCCGAAGTTCAGCTGCCACGAGTGCGCGTTCATGTTCCCGCGGCTCTCGATCGGCGGCTGCCGCTACGTCCGCGGCGTGATCCACGCGCGCGACATCTGCGACGAGTTCAAGCCGCGCCGCGCAGGAGCGGTCGCGTGAGGCAGGTCGGGCCGCCCTCGCCCTTCAGCGAGATCTCCGAGCCCTCGTAGACGGCGACCTCGACGCCCGCGCGTTCCATCCGCCGGCGGGTCTCCGGGTTCCCGTCCACGGCGAGCGCCACCCGAGGTGCGAGCGCCAGCACGTTCGGTCCCATCGTCTCGAACTCCTCGTCCGGCACCGGCATGATCTCGATGCCGCGGGCGGCGAGCAGTTCCACGAGCCGGATCGGCAGGAGCGGGACGTAGGCGACGACAAGGTCGCGGTCGAGGGGCGACAGCAGCGACAGCAGATGCAGGCACGCGCCCGGTCCGTGCCGGTTCGGCAGGTCGAACGCCAGGACATCGACGCTCGGGAGCACCGCCCGCAACGCCTCGACGCCGG
>DASTVH010000414.1:0-4050 GCA_035759195.1 Candidatus Limnocylindrales bacterium | reverse complement strand
GTCGCGGTCGACGTCGTCGGCAGCGGAAGCCTCGTGATGTTCCGCAACTCCGGCAGCTTCAAGGTGCCGGGCGATTTCAACGCGCACTCCCGCTACCGGGGCAAGGAACGCGTTGCCACCGGGCACGTCGACCTGGGTGCTCTCGGAAGTCGCGAGTTCGGCTTCGCGATCATCGCCGAGTACAGCTGGAGCGAGCACGCGAACGGCTGACTCCGCCAATCCGAACGACCCCGGCGAGGGCCGGGGTCGTTCGGCGTCCGCGAGTCGGCAAATTGACTACCCAGGGCGCCCTCGGTGGAGCACACTGCAACGTGGTCGGGGGACGTGGGAGGCCGCGCTGGGCTTGCGCTCCTCGAGGGACGTTGACGGCATGGACCAGCAACCGATCCGGCCCGACGACGAGGGACTCCTCGTCGAGCGCTCGGCACGAAGTGAAACATCAGGGCCGGCTTCGCGTTTCCCCTCAGACATGGCAGAGGCGGCAAGCGCGGGGATCGTCGAGCTCGACCGGGTCGCGGCGAGCCGCGTCCGGAGCCGAGCGATGGTCGCCCAGGCCTATGAGGCCTATCACGCCGAGCTCTACAACTTCCTGCGCCGCTCGACCCGCGACGAAGCGGCCGCGGAAGACCTCCTCCAGGAGACGTTCGTCCGCTTGACCCACGAAGTCGACGCCAGCCAGCCGCCCGAACACATGCGCGGCTGGCTGTACCGGGTCGCCACGAACCTCGCGATCAGTCGGGGCCGCCGACGATCCACGGTCCTGCGCTGGATCGACCGGTACGGCCGTCTCGAGGCCAGCCACTCTGAGGAGTCGCCCGAGGCCGGGTACCTGCGAAACGAGCGGATCTCGACGCTCGACGCGGCGCTCGCGACGCTCCCGGCAGAGGCGCGGACGGCTCTCCAGCTATCCGCCGAGGGCTTCAGCGGTGAGGAGATCGCAGCGGCGATCGGTCGATCGCACGGCGCGACGAGGACGCTCCTCTCGCGTGCCCGGGTCAAGGTGCGCCTCGAGCTCGAGCGACAGGAGCAGGCGCGATGACGCCGCACGACGAGTTCCTCGAGCTGGCGGCCGCCGCGATCGACTTCGGTCTCGAGCCGTCCGAGCAGGCGGCGCTCGACGCTCACCTGGCCGCGTGCACACCGTGCCGTCGCCGGGTCATTGCGCTCAGGCACGACGCCCGGATGGTTCGCGACATCCCTCCGTTCGTCCTCGCGCCCGAGCGAGCGCAGACGATCTGGCAGCGGATCGACCAGCCCCGCCGCGTGTCCGGCCCGACGCTCCGCCTCATCGCCGTGGCCGCGCTCCTCGCGCTGCTCGCCGTGTCGGCCGTGGGCGTCGGCGCCGCTCTCCTGCGGGACCGGGAAGATTTGAGCGAAGCGGTGACGCCGCCGCCGATCGCCGAAGCGACCCCCGCCGCGAGCCCGCCCGCGACGATCGCCCCGTCGGCCTCGCCATCGCAGCGGCTTGCCCGCCCCGCGGGGTTCGCACCCGACACGATCGTCGAAATCGTCGTGCCCGATCTTCGCGTCCGTACCGCCCCGACCGTCGACAACGCGATCTCGGCGAAGCTTGAGCCGCTGCTCGGGACCGGCACGCGGCTCGAGATCATCGAGGGCCCGGTCCTCGCCGACGACTACGAGTGGTATCTCGTCCAGGCCATCGGCTGGCCGCATCGGGGGTGGGTTGCGGCAGCCGACCACGACGGCGAGCCGTGGATCGAGGATCCGGCCAGTCGCGGCGGGGGCGTGCCGTTCTCGGGCGTCGAGGAGTCGATCGCGGCCACCCTCCGCGGCGACGTCGCCGGGAACTGCGCTCCGCGGACCGCGGGGCTCCCAGCGGGGGCAGTCGCCGGCATCGAGTGCACGCTCAACACTGCGCTCGTCGTTCGGGTCGGGGCGTATCTGTTCGACAGCGACGAGGACGCGACGCTGGCCTACCTGGACCGGCTGAGCTCGAGTGGCGTCACCCTCGGTTCCGGCGAATGCTCCGCCGGCCGACGGGGTGACCGAGCATGGTCGAGCGGCGCCGGGCTCGTTTCCTACGCCGGCGCAGAGTGGGCACACGGCCGGATCGGCTGCTTCCAGGACCAGTACGGGGCGGCGAACGTCCGGGCGACCTGCGGCCTGACGTACGTCGGGATCCTCGGACGGAAGGACGATCTGGGTGCCCTCCATGCGTGGGCGTGGCAGCCGGTCGACCAATCAGGGTCAGGTGTCCCGCCGGGCATCTGCCAGGAGCCGCCAGCCGGCTGACGTCGAGGTCGCGCCTCGACAGAAGCCTGACGGTCGGTCACCCAGCGGTGTTCGGTCCCCCGTCAGCCGTCCGCGCGGACCTCGTCGGGCGCCTCAGTCCACTGGGGTTCTCCCAGACCGTTGACGTAGCGATGGCTCCATGGGTCCGGCTCGGCGTCGAGGCCCTGGGCGCGGAGTATGCGCCCGTCGGCCAGCGTGACCTCCAGTGACGCCACCCTGCCGAGCGCTCCGGACTGCGTCGTGAAGTACAGCTCGAAGTCGGGCGGATCGTCCGTCTTGATCAGCCAGCCGTCGAAAAACGGAACCAGCGTCCCGTCCACCCGAATGGACCGGATGGCGAGTCGCGTCGGTCGAAGCCGACGCGAGCGAGCAACGGGCCCTGGAGTCGTCGATGGGCGACCGTTGGCGCGGCATTCGGAGGCCATGGCGGCAGTCTGGCGGGCAGTGGGTGCTGCGGCAGTAGTCCGGAGGTCCCGCTGAATGCCGGGACCGGCGAGCCACACCGTTGCTCCTCCGCCGGTGGGCGACGCCCTCGACGCCCTGTACTGAGAGCGGCACGCGGGCCCTGCTACCATCGCGCCGATGGAGATCGTCGGCGTCCGGATCACGACCGTCGTGGAGGACAACACCGCCATCCGCTGCGACGGGTGCCTGAGCCGGATTTACGGGACGCCGTGGCGGGTGAACGTCCTCGACATCGTGGCCCCCGAGCGGGCAGCCGACTGGACCGAGGAGCCCGCGATCAATCCGGGGCCGTTCCAGTTCCACGCCGACCAGGCCTGCGTCCGGCGCTGGATGGCTGTCAAGGGGTATCTCTTCTGCCGCCGCGGGCAGGTCCGCGAGATCATGCGACCGATTCCCGTGCCCGCCGGCGACAGCGCGGAGCCGCGCTGGGCGCTCTGCGACGGGATCCATCGCGACGACCACGAGGTCGTGCCGGCCTGATCTGTCGCCGCCGGGAGGCCCCCTTCGGCAGAAGTCGCCGAACCGGTTGACGGGGGCCGCGGCCCCTCCTATCCTGCCCGCCTCAACAGCCGGACGTTCTGCCCCAGATTTACCCAGATTCTTGTCGTGAGGTCCGGATCGTCGTGCCCGACAGTCCAGCCGCCCGCTTCGCCGGCGAGCGCGCCCGCCTCTCTCTCGGCCCCGCCAGCCGCCTTCTCGGAGTCGACCCGGACACGCTTCGACGCTGGGCGGACGAAGGCCGCATCGAGGCGTTCGTGACGCCCGGCGGCCATCGCCGCTTCGACCGTCGCGAACTCGAGCGCGTGCTGGCGGCTCGGCGGCCCGGCGCCGACCGGCCGTCGATGGCCAGTCTCGGCGCGACGCCCGACCGACTCTCACGGGCCTACCGCAGGAGCTATGGCGCAGGCGCCATCGAGGGCAGTGCCCGTGACGCGATCCCGCCTGCCGAGCACGAGGCGTTCCGCTCCGACGGCCGCGGTCTGGTGGCCTCGCTCGTCGCCTACCTCGATGCGCCCGACGACGGGGCCCGCGCGGCCGCCGAGGCGACGGCCGTCGAGCTGACCGACGACCTCGCCCGGCGCCTCGCCGCAGCCGGCTTGAGCCTGACCGAATCGGTCGGGCTGTTCGTCGCCGCGCGCCGGCCGTTCCTCTCGGAGCTGGGCGCCCTCGCCCGCCGCCGGGCGCTCGACCCGGAGCGGCTGAGCGCGCTCTTCGAGGCGGCATCGGCGCTCCTCGACCGGCTGCTGCTGCGCCTCGTCCGCGTCCACCAGGAGGCCGTGACGTGAGCCTCGATCCCAACGTCCTCCTGCCGCTCGCCTCGTCCGCGCTCAG
>DASTVH010000413.1:0-6000 GCA_035759195.1 Candidatus Limnocylindrales bacterium | reverse complement strand
AGATGGGCGACCATCTGGGCGTCAACCTCCGGAGCCACGGCCAGGCTGGCTCCCGCCCACGCCGCCCCGGGCAGCACGAGGGGCGGCTCGACGACGGCGACGACCCGGATCGTCGAGTCGCCCGGCCAGTCGACCGTCGTTGCCAGCGTCACGGCCTCATCGGCCGCCGCCGACCCGTCGTAGGCCAGCAGAACCCGCATCGAACCCTGCCTCACGATTCGCCGGTGGAGGGGTCGCCGGCTCGACCGACCGCGCCTCCTTGTGGGATCTGCATCACGTCACCTGCACCCCGATCACCCGACCTACGCCGTACGTGACGGCGGCCGCGATCCCGCCGAGCAGGATCTGGCGGACGGCCCCGAAGACGAGCGGGCGGCGGGTCAGCCGGCTGATCGCCAGCCCGAGCAGTCCCAGCGCGGTCAGGCTGAGTGCCAGGCTGCCGACGAAGGCCGGCAGGCCGGTTGTCAGGAGATACGGCAGGAGCGGGACGAACGCGCCCGAGGTGAAGGCCAGGAACGACCCGACCGCCGCGCTCACCGGCGAGCCGATCGAGCGGACGTCGAGGCCGACTTCCTCGAAGATCAGCAGCCGGACGGCGTGGTCGGGGTCCTCGAACACGGCGTCGACGAAGGCGTCTGCCTCCTCCTGGCTGAACCCGCGCTCCATGTAGGCTCGGGCGAGGATGCCCCGCTCCTGATCGGGGACCTCGCGGAGCTGCTTGCGCTGGAAGGCGACCTGGTAGTCGAGCAGCTCGCGCTGGCTCTGAACGGAGATGTACTCCCCGACGCCCATGCTGAAGGCGCCGGCGATGAGGCCCGCGATCCCGGCCAGGACGATGATCCCGGGCCCCGGCTCCGCTCCGGCGACGCCCATCACGAGGGCCAGGTTCGACACGAGACCGTCGTTGGCCCCGAAGACGACCGGCCGCAGGACGCCGTTCGCCGCGGTCTCGTGGGGTTCGGTCGGGTCGGGAAGGGCGTGTTCGCGGATGGCGGTCCGGTCGGCCATGCGGGCTCCTGTCCGGTGGGGCTGGTCGTCATCCATCGTCGTGCGCGCCCGGGCATCCCGCCAGTGACGGTCGGCCCGAAACGGCCGAGCCGCTCGGTGCCGTCGGGGCGCCCTCGGCCGACGGTTGTCGGACCGGCCCGGCAGGCCTACCCTCGCGGCGGGAACATGCTCGACGAGGCCACATTCATCTGCCCGATCCCGGTCGCGGACATCGACCGGGCGACGCGCTTCTACCGCGACACGCTCGGCCTGCCGTTTGTCGACGCCTCGGACGCGGGCGTCCTGCTCCACGTCGCCGGGGGCGCCCGCATCCTCCTCTACCGGAGTGCTGCGGGCGATCCGCCGAGCCACACGGTCGCCGGCTGGGAGGTCCGCTCGCTCGAGGCCGAGATCGCCCGGCTCGAGGCGCGGGGCGTGACGTTTGAGGACTACGACCTGCCGGGCCTGCGGACCGACAACCACATTGCCTGGCTGGGACCGGAGCGGGCCGCCTGGTTCAAGGACACCGAAGGCAACGTGATAGCGATCAGCGAGCCGTGGATAGAGCACGGTTGAGGCCGTGAACCGACGCTCGTTCAGTTCAGGTAGCGGAACCAGACGTACACGGTCGAGATGACGAGCGACTCGACGACGACGATCGAGCCGTATTTGAAGAACTCGAAGAAGCGGATCGGGTAGCCGGCGCGCGCGGCAAGATTCGCGATGACGACGTTGGCCGACGCGCCGACGATCGTGAGGTTGCCGCCGAGACACGCCCCCAAAGCGAGCGACCACCACAACGGATCGGACGGCAGGCCGTCCTCGATCAGGCTCTCGACGACAGGGATCGCGGTCGCGGTATACGGGATGTTGTCGACGATCGCCGACGCAAGCGCCGAGAACCACAGGAGCGCGATCGACGCGGTCGCGACCCGGCCCTCGGCCGCTTGGGCGATCGCTTCGGCGATGCCGCCCACGATCCCGACGTGCACGATCGCCTCGACGAGCATGAACAGGCCGACGAAGAAGAAGAGGGTCGACCACTCGACGTCGCGGAGCGCCTCGTGCGGATCGATCCGGGCGACGAGCAGCAGGACGGTCGCGCCGGTCAGGGCGATCGTCGCCGCCTCGACTCCGATCGCCGCGTGGAACACGAACCCGACGAGGGTCGCCCCGACGACGATGAGCGAGATCACCATGAGCCGCGGCTCGACGATCGCTTTCGCCTCGGTCTCCTCGAGGACCGCCTCGCGCCGCTCGTCGGGCACCTGGAGGCCCCGGAAGAGGAATCGGACCGTCACGACGAAGGCGAGGAAGATCACGATCGTCACCGGGGCGAGATTGAGCGCGAACTCCGTGAACCCGAGCCCCGCCGCGGAGCCGATGAGGATGTTCGGCGGGTCGCCGATCAGAGTCGCCGTGCCCCCGATGTTCGATGCGAGCGCCTGGCTGATCAGGTAGGGGATCGGTGACACCTGCAGGGCACGAGCGATCGACAGCGTGACAGGGGTCGTGAGCAGGACCGTCGTGACGTTGTCGAGGAAGGCCGACAGCACGGCCGTGACGACGCACAGGATGATCAGCAGACGCATGGGCTCGCCGCGCGACAGCCTGACCGAGCGGATCGCCAGCCACTGGAAGAAGCCGGTCTTTCCCAGCGTCCCGGCGAGGACCATCATCCCCGCGAGCAGGAAGATGACGTTGAGATCGATCGCGGCGAACGCTTCGTGCTGGTCGATGACCCCGAGCACGACGACCGCGAGGCCGCCGAGCAGTGCGGCGATCGTTCGATCGATCCGTTCCGTGGCGATCGCCGCATAGGCGACGACGAAGACGATTGCGGCGATCCAGACGTCCATCAGCCTCGCGTCAGGCTCGACGGGCGGCGGCAGCTGTCCCCGAATCGTTCATCGCCCGTCGATGATAGCCGGGCGAGATGGCGTTCAGCCGGGTCGCCGGACCTCCATGATGCCGCTCAGGGCTCGAGTCCAATCACCACGTCAGCGGCGTCGATCGGCGTGGCGAAGCGCAGGACCAGGATCCGATCCACCGCGAGCGGGTCCGTGTCGCCCGTGCAGTCCGGGCGGGTCAGGGTCATCGCGAGGCCGTTCGCGCCGATGGCGAGCGTATGGTCGGTGGCGCACGGGAAGCCGGACCAGCCGAGCTGCAGCGTCGAAGCGTCGAGATTCGTCACCTCGACCTCGTCGAACGGGAACGACGTGCCGCTCTCGCCGGTCGGCGAACCGGACGAGGCTTCGATGAGCGTGCCGGACTCGTCGATGACCTCGACCGTCTGGGGCTGACCCACGGGCACGTCGAGGTCAACCGGGAAGACGGCCGGAAGCGACGGCGCCGGGCTGACCGTGGGTCCCGTCGACGGCGACGGGCTGGCCGACGGGCCGACCGGCAGGATCGGCGCCTCGCCCCGCGATCCGACCCCGACCGCAACGACGGCCGCGAGCAGCAGGCCGAGCACGGCGAGGAGCAGGACCGGCCGTGCGCCGAAGCCGATCGACTGGGGCGCCATGGGGTCGGGCCGGAGGAAACGGAAGGGGTCGCGCCGCCGTGGATGGCTTCGAGCGTGTTCGACGGCCAGCTCGATCGGGCGGTCCGGTGCTCGCCGGGGGCCCTCTTCGAGCCACTCGCCGAGCATCCGCTCGAGGTCGTTCGTTGCAGTCATGCCAGCCGTCCTTCCCCGGCAACCGAGCGGTCGTCGGCCTCGATGGCTGCCCGGAGCGCCCGGGTCGCGTAGTGGAGTCGTGAGCCGGCAGTGCCGACCGGGATGCCCAGGACGTCCGCGATCTCGGCGAGCGACAGCCCGGCGAAATGCTGGAGGACGAGGATCGCCCGTTGGTCGGCGCTGATGCGCCGGAAGGCGCGCTCGAGCTGATCGCGATCTGCGACCGCCCCGAACTGGTCGGGAGCGCGAGAGGCGTCGGCGTCGTCGGGCAGGAGCTGGATCGCCTGGCCGCCGCGTCGCTCGCGGCGGGCCTCCGCGACGCTGGTCCGCACGATGATTCGGTACGTCCAGGCGTCGAACCGCTCCGGGTCGCGCAGCCGGGGCAGCTCGTTCCAGATCGTGACGAGCGCGGCCTGGAGTGCATCCTCGGCAAGGTAGTGGTCGCGCACGATCCGGTAGGCGATCGCGAAGAGCCGGCCGCTGACGAGGCGGGCGAGGGCGTCGAACGCCTCCGTCTCGCCCCGCGCCGCGCGGACCACGAGCTCTTGCTGCACGCTCAGCGCTCCTGCCTGGGGCCGGACCACGCCGACCGTTCGGACAGTAGGAGCGGCTCGACGGTCGGATTCTTCAATCGACGTCGCAGGGGTCCGCGGCCGACCTTCCCCGTGCGGAGGTCAGGAGCGTTCGCGACGGCTGGCGGCCTCGTAGGCCCGGCTGTACTCCATGCGGAGGCGGTCGATGAGGATCTCGACCTCGCGCGCCTCGGCGCTGCCCGGCTCGGCGGCGGCGGCCCGGCGTTCGGCCTCGCGCCACTCGGCCAGGATCGATGGGATCGAGCGCGGCGTGTCGTCGATGGCGGTCGTCGGAGCCCCGGGCCCGCCGGCCTCGGCCTCGTCCTGGATGTCCTCGGTGAGGGCCAGCTGCTTCGTCGTCGAGACCAGCACCCGAGCCGCGATCGATTCGATCTGCGCCGCCAGCTCGACGAGACGCGGGTCGCCCGGGGCGATCGAGCGCTTCTCCTCCTCGAGCTCCACGAGCGCATCGAGGTCGCGCAGCAGTTCGTCGGAGGTCTGGCGGAGCGCGCGACCCGAGTTGGACATGTCGTGGATCCCTCCCTTGCCGGCCACCGTGGGCGGCTGCCGCGGCCCGCGGCAGGGCGGAAGGATAGCCGAGTCCGGACAAACCGCCCTCCGAGCCGCTTGAAGCGGTTGCCGACCCGATCGGGACCGTGGTACTCGCGACTACCCCAAAGTACGGCTTGGCGACCTGCCCTGGAGACCCCTACGCTCCGCCCATCAGCGAGCCGCACCCTACCCCTGGCCACCCCAGGGGTGCGGAGTCGTCGCAAAGCTCTCTAAGCGAGGCAAACACCAGATGGGGTCCATGGCCGTCAACGAACTGGGTCCGATGCTCACTGCGACGGAAGTCGCCGAGATGCTCCACCTGCACGTCAACACCGTGAAGCGGCTGGGCGATCGGGGCGAGCTTCCGTTCTATCGCGTCTGCAAGCGGGGCGACCGTCGCTTCCGCCTCGACGACGTGATGAAGTTCCTCACCCAGAACCGCTGACGACCGGGCGCCGCGGCGCCCATCCGATCAGATCTCCGCTCGCGGAGCGCCCGCCTTCCTCCTGGCGGGCGCTTCGTCGTGTCCGGCGTCGATGACCGGCGCCGCTGCGTCCCGCGCCTCCGCCGGCGATCGAGCTCCCGCGGGCGTCTGAGTGTCGCAGCTCGGGCGGCCGGATATTCACCGGATGCTTAGCAGGAGCTGGAAATCGCCCGTCGTCGCTCCGAATGCCCATCCCAGCGGCCGCATAGTTCCGAGGCGAATATTCGCGAGGCGAACGGGCCGCATATCGGGAAGTCGGCGGCGAGATAAACCTCCACGGAATATCCAGCCGCCGCCTTGCGAGGGCCCGCCCACATGCTGGCGCGAAGCAAGTCCGGCGCGGCGGCGGCCGCGCAGGCCGCGAGGGGTCGGCCTTCGTGACGGCGGAAGCGGCCCGCCACCGGCACTCAGACCGTCCGGAGCGCCTCGCCGAAGATCTCGACCCCCTCGGCGATCTCGGCCGCCGTCACGTCCAGGGGTGCGACGAAACGGATGACCTGGTGCGCGTGGCCGCACGAGAGCACGAGCAGGCCGAGCTCGGCGCAGCGGGCCAGCATCGAGGTCGCGAGGTCGCCGTCCGGCTCGCGCGTCGCCCGGTCGCGGACCAACTCCACGCCGATCATGAGCCCGGGCCCGCGGACGTCGCCGATTCGCTCGTCCTCGGCCATCAGGCGGCGGAGGCCGGCGCTCAGCTCGGCTCCCCGCTCGCGCGCGTTCGCGACGAG
>DASTVH010000412.1:0-7321 GCA_035759195.1 Candidatus Limnocylindrales bacterium | reverse complement strand
GCCGCCGAGAACATCGGCGCGATGATCCTCGGGGTCGCCGCGTTCGCGATCGCCGAGAGCGCCGGCTGGCCGAACCCCGAGGCCTGGATCTTCTTCCCGCTCGTCGTCCGCGCCTTCGGCCTGCTCGCAACGATCGTCGCGATGTTCTTCATCCGCGGCACCGAGACCGAGAACCCGATGAACATCCTCAACCGCGGCTACTGGGTCACGACGGCCCTGTCCGTCGTCGGACTTGCGATCACGACCTTCGTGATGATGGACACCGCCGGGACCACCTCCAACGGCCTGCCGGTCTGGATCTGGTTCTTCGGTGCGGGGATCGTCGGCCTGGCGACGTCGGTCGTCTTCGTGTACATCACCCAGTACTACACGGCCGGCACGTTCCGGCCGGTCCGCGAGATCGCCGAGGCGTCGAAGACCGGCCCGGCGACGAACATCATCTCCGGCACCGCGGTCGGTTTCGAGACGACATTCGTGACGGCGATCTCGATCGGCGTCGCGCTCATCGCCAGCCACTGGCTCGGCCAGCAGGCCGGCCTCGTCACGCCGGAGGGTCGAGACGTCGGTGGCGTCTTCGGGACCGCGGTCGCGACGATGGGCATGCTCATGACGACCGCCTACATCCTCGCGATGGACACGTTCGGCCCCATCACCGACAACGCCGGCGGGATTGCCGAGTTCAGCCGGGCCGAGCCAGGCGCCCGCGAGATCACCGACCGGCTCGACGCCGTCGGCAACACGACGAAGGCCCTGACGAAGGGTTACGCGATCGCGTCGGCGTCGCTCGCCGCGTTCCTGCTGTTCAGCGCCTACATCGACAAGGTGAACCTCATCCTCGGCAACCAGATCGCGGCCGGGACACGCGAGGCAGGCACGCTCCTCGAGGCGGTCAACCTCGCCGACGTCGGCGTCTTCGTCGCGGCGCTGATCGGGGCGATGCTCGTCTACTTCTTCAGCTCGCTCGCAATTCGCGCGGTCGGCAAGACGGCCCAGTCGATCATCGTCGAGGTCCGCCGCCAGTTCCGTGAGATGCCCGGGATCATGGACTACACCCAGCGCCCGGACTACGCCCGCGTCGTCGACATCACGACCAAGGCCGCCCTCCGCGAGATGGTCGCGCCGGGTCTCGTCGCGGTCGCGACGCCGATCATCGTGGGCCTGCTCCTCGGCCACGAGGCGGTCGCCGGCCTGCTCATGGTCGGCACGATCGCGGGCGTCATGCTCGCGACGGTCCTCAACAACGGCGGCGGCGCGTGGGACAACGCCAAGAAGTACATCGAGGCCGGGCACCTCGTCGACGACAAGGGTGAGGTGCTCGGCAAGGGCACGCCGGCCCACGCCGCGGCCGTCGTGGGCGACACGGTCGGCGACCCCTTCAAGGACACCGCGGGCCCGAGCCTTCACGTCCTCGTCAAGCTGCTGGCGACGATCACCCTCGTCCTCGCCCCGCTCTTCATCAGGTAAAGGCGGCTTCGCAATCGGGCTGGATGCCTGAGGGGCGCTGATGGACACGCTCATTCAGGCAGTGGTGATGGGCCTCGTCCAGGGGCTGACGGAGTTCCTGCCGGTCTCGTCGTCGGGCCACCTGATCATCGTCCCGTTCCTGGCAGGCTGGAACGACCCGTTCATCACGTCGCTGTCGTTCAGCGTGATGCTCCACATCGGGACCCTCGTCGCCCTGCTCCTGTACTTCCGGGCCGACTGGCTACGCCTCGTGCCGGCCGGTCTGGCGACGATCCGCGACCGCTCGTTCGAATCGGACCCGGACCGCCGGATCGCGTGGCTCGTCGCGATCGCGACCGTGCCCGCCCTGGTGATCGGTTTCGTGTTCAACGACGCGGTCGAGGAGCGTTTCCGGGAGATCGGCACCGTCACGCTCATGCTCGTGATCGGCGGGGCGATCCTCTGGCTCGCCGAACGGCGCGGCTCGCGGCGGCTGCTCGCGGTGGACCTGACCTTCATCAAGGCGCTCGGGATCGGGCTCGCCCAGGCGCTGGCGCTGATTCCCGGGATCAGCCGATCCGGCATCTCCATCTCGGCCGGCCTGTTCGCGGGTCTCGACCGCGAGTCGGCCGCCCGCTTCTCGTTCCTCATGGCGACGCCGATCACCGGCGCGGCGGCCGTCTACGAGACGTACAAGCTGCTGAGCGGCGAGGCCGGACTCGTCGTCGACCTCGGCCCGCTCGTCGCCGGCATGGCCGCCTCGCTGGTCGCGGGGTTCGCGGCGATCGCCGGCCTGCTGCGGTTCCTGCGGACGCGTTCGACCAACGTCTTCGTGGCGTACCGTGTCGTCCTCGCCGCCGTCGTACTCGTGACCTGGCTCGGCTAGGGGACGCGATGGAAGTCATGAAGCAGCTCCGCCAGCGGGCGATCCGCGACCTCGTCGAGCAGCGCGTGATCCGGACGCAGCAGGAGCTCGCCGGCGCCCTCCGCGAGCGCGGCTTCCGGACGACCCAGGCGACGATCAGCCGCGACGTGGCCGATCTCGGGCTCATCAAGGTCGGCCGCGAGGGGACCCAGGCGTACGCGCTCCCGCCGCGCCTCATCGAGGCCGAGACGTCCGGCGAGGATCGCCTGCGGAAGCTCCTCGACGATCTGCCCGTCGAGTTCCACGAGGCGGGGCTGCTGCTCGTCATCCGGACGCTGCCGGGGTCGGCGCACGCGATCGCCGCCGCGCTCGATCGGGCCCGCTGGCCGGAGGTCGCGGGCTCGATCGCCGGGGACGACACGCTCTTTGTCGCGTTCCCCGACCGGGGCTCGCTTCAGCGGATCAAGCGGCGGCTGATCCGGCTGGCCGAATGACCGGCGGCCTGCCTCGGACACGGCCGATCCGGCTCGTCCAGGTGGGCATGGGCGGCTGGGGCCGCGACTGGATGGCGATCACGGCCGCCGAACCCGGCGTCGAGAACGTCGCCTACGTGGACTCGTCGGTCGAGGCCCGAACGGCAACGGTCGCCGACGGTGCGGCGCCCGGACGGGTCTTCGTGGATCTCGAGTCCGCCCTCCGGGCGACGGGCGCGGAGGCCGCCCTCGTGACGACCGCCGTGGGTTCGCACGTGCCGGTCGCCCTCGAGGCGCTCGCCGCCGGACTGCATGTGCTCGTCGAGAAGCCGTTCGCGGCGACGCTCGACGATGCCGCGACCGCGGTCCGGGCGGCGGCCGCCGCCCGGCGCACGCTCATGGTCAGCCAGAACTACCGCTACCATCCCGCGCCGCGATTCGCGGCGGACCTGGTCGCAGGCGGCGAGGTCGGGGCGGTGAGCAGCGTCGACGTCGACTTCCGCCGTCACCCGATCCGGCACCCGGACTGGGCGGCCCGCCACCGGGCGATGGTCCAGCCGCTCCTCGCCGACATGGCGATCCATCAGTTCGACCTGCTCCGCCTCGTGCTCGGGCGGGAGCCCCGCTGGGTCGAGATCGAGCCGATCGCCGCCCCGTGGAGCGGCTACCGCGACCCGCCGGCCGCGGTCGGGCTCCTCTCGTTCGACGGGGGCATCGCGGTCAGCTACCGGGGCAGCTGGGTCAGCCGCGGGCGGCCGACGCCGTGGGGCGGCGAGTGGCGGCTCGAAGGCGAGGACGGCGCGATCGAGTGGGCGACCCGCGGCGACCGCGGCGTTCCCGATCGGCTCCGCCGCCGGACGCCCGGCGGTGCCGCGATACCGGTCGAGCTTCCACCGGTCGCGGCTCTCGACCGGGCCGGGGCGCTGGCGGCGTTCGTCGACGCGATCCGAACCGGGACCGAGCCGGAGACGTCTGGCCGGCGCAACCTGCCGACGCTGGCCCTCACCCTCGCAGCGATCCGCTCGGCGACCGAACGGCGCCGGGTCGCCGTCGCCGGTCTGCTCGAAGACCTCCCGGAGGACGTTCGATGATCGATCCGGTTCGCGTGCTCGTCTGGAACGAGCACCGTCACGAGCGGCAGAACCCGGCGGTGGCGGCGATCTACCCCGACGGGATCCACGGCACGATCGCGGGCGCGCTGCGCGACGGGGGCCTCGAGGTGCGAACCGGCACCCTGGACGAGCCGCAGCAGGGTCTCGCGGACCTCGACTGGGCGGACGTGCTCGTGTGGTGGGGCCACCTCGCCCACGACGAGGTCGCCGACGACGCCGTCGACCGCATCCAGGCCCGGGTTCTCGGCGGGATGGGTCTCATCGCGCTCCATTCCGCCCACTACAGCAAGCCATTCAAGCGCCTCATGGGAACGAGCTGCGCCCTGAAGTGGCGCGAGGCCGACGACAGGGAGCGGCTCTGGGTCGTCGCGCCCGACCACCCGATCGCTGCGGGCCTCGGCGAGTACGTCGAGATCGAACGCGAGGAGATGTACGGCGAGTTCTTCGACGTCCCGGCCCCCGACTCGCTCGTCCTCGTCAGCTGGTTCACAGGTGGCGAGGTGTTCCGCTCGGGGGCCGCGTACACGCGCGGCCGCGGCCGGATCTTCTACTTCCGGCCGGGTCACGAGACCTACCCGACGTATCACCACCCCGATGTCCGCCGGGTGATCCTCAACGCCGCCCGCTGGGCGGCCCCCGGTCCTGGCCCGCGACCGCTCTTCGGAAACCGCGAGTCCCTCGAGGGCTGAGCCTGGCGCCGGGTCGTCGCGGAGCCCACGGATCCTGAACCGCGCAACATCTCGCGGCGTCGGGCGTCTCTGGTGAAGACCGACAGCGAAAGCACATGGGAGGGGATGATGGCGGCGATGAGGCGGCAGGACGCAGCGACTTGGCCTTCGGTGCTCGTGCTCGTCGGGGCGGCCTTGCTCGTCGCCGCGTGCGGAACCGCGGCAGGTCCGACCCCGTCGGCCAGCCCGAGCGCTCGGCCAACCGCATCGCCCACGGCCGCGTCACCCACGCCCTCGGCACCACCCATTGCGACGGCGTCACCGGAAGTCGAGCCGACGGCCGCCCCGACGATCGGTCCTCGTGCGGACTCCACCGCGCTGTTTCCCTGGCTCCCGCCGATCGACACGACGGTCCCGGCGACCCTGCCGCTCGACTCGTTCGTGACGGCCGCGGCCGACGTCGTCCCGATCAGCGGAGCGCCCGGTGGCCCGCCCTATCGGTTCGACACCGGCGATCCCGATCCGGCAACGCACCCACTGATGGGAATCGGGAGAGGCGGTCTCCTCGTCGTCCTCCATGGACCGGTCGTCGTGGACGCGGTCGAGTGGTATCTGGTGACCCCCGCCCAGCTCGCCATCGACATCCCGACCGGCTGGGCGCCGCTCGTAGACCCCAAGGGCACGCGATACCTTGCCGAGGCAAGCGGTCCGTGCCCGGCCAGCCCAATGACCGCCGAACAGCTCGGGGCCATTGCGCTGACCGACGGCTTCCCGGCCTGTTACGGCAGGTCCGAGGTGACGATCGAGGGCGAGCTGTCGTGCAGTGCCGAGCCGGACTCGTACGTGATCGGGGCCTCGTGGCTGGCCGGCGGCGTCTGCCGCCTGGACGCGCCGCCCTCGGTCTACGGGCTCCCCGCCGACCTGGCCCCGGGCCGGTATCTGGTGACCGGCCGGTTCGACGACCCCGAGGCGGCCGCCTGTCGCTCGGCCGATGGCGATGACGGCGAGGTCGCGCGATTGATGGCGGTCCTCGCGTGTCGACGCGGGCTCGTCGCGACCTCCGCCACGCCGGTGGGCCACTGAGCACGCGACACAGGTCGGCCCACCCGACCGACGCTTTGACACTCGTGGCCCGCCGCGCTACCCTTCGCAGCCGGTCGAACTTCAGGTGCGCCAACTGATGCGCGGAACCTGGAGTTCTTTCCTTTATCCCGACCCTGAGACCGTCGGCTGTCGACCGGTCAGAACGCATCGGTGGCACACCCGTGAACAACAACAAGCCCACCTACCTGTCGAAGGATGGCCTCGAGAAGCTCCGCGCGGAGCTCGAGGAGATGACCACCGTCAAGCGGCCCGAGGTCGCCCAGCGCATCCACGACGCCAAGGAGCACGGCGACCTGTCGGAGAACGCCGAGTACGAGGACGCCAAGAACGAGCAGGCGTTCGTCGAGGGCCGCATCCAGACGCTCCAGGCGCTGATCAAGAACGCGACGATCATCGACGAGAACCACTCGACCGACCACGTCCAGATCGGTTCGACGGTCGCCGTCGAGAGCGACGACGGCAAGGAGTCGTTCACGATCGTCGGCTCGACCGAGGCAAAGCCGACCGAGGGCCGGATCAGCAACGAGAGCCCCGTCGGACGCGCGCTCCTCGGTAAGAAGAAGGGCGAGAAGGTCGTCGTCAAGGTGCCTGCCGGCGACTTCACGTACAAGATCGTCAGCATCAGCTAGGGACATCGCCGGTGCCGGGACGGCTCGGTGCCGACCCGGAGGCGAGTGACAATGGACTGGGCCGACGAACTCGCGACGAGTGTCGACGGGCCACAGGTCGTCAACGACTCGAAGACGCCGTCGGGGACGGTCCACGTCGGCAGCCTCCGGGGCCCGGTGATCCTCGACGTCATCGCCCGCGCCCTGCGCCGGGCAGGGATCGAGACGACCTACCTCTACGGCGTCGACGACTACGACCCGATGGACGCCCAGGCACTGCTGACGCCCGACGCGGTCGAGCGCGAGATGGGCCGGCCGCTGTTCCAGGTCCCCGACCCGGCCGGTGACTGCCACGCCTCGTACGCCCGCCACTTCGCGGGCCTCTTCATCGACACCTTCGCGGGGCTCGGCATCCTGCCCGAACGTTATTACTGGATGAGCGACCTGTACCCGGCCGGCGACCTCGACCCGTACATCCGAACGGCGCTCGACCGGGCGGCGCTCGTCCGCGAGATCTACCGCCGCGTCGCGAACGTGCAGCATCCCGAGACGTGGCACCCGCTCAGCGTCATCTGTGAGAACTGCGGCAAGATCGGCACGACGATCGTGACCGCCTGGGATGGCGAGCGGGTCTTCTACGAGTGCCGCGAGCGGCTCGTCGCGTGGGCCCGGGGATGCGGTCACTCCGGCTGGACCTCGCCGTTCGGCGGGCGGGCGAAGCTGCCCTGGAACCTCGAGTGGGCGGCCCAGTGGTCGCTCTTCGGGGTGACGATCGAGCCGTGCGGCAAGGACCTCTCGACCGCGGGCGGCTCGCGCGACCGCTCGGACGCGATCGCCCGGGAGGTCTTCGAACGAGAGCCGCCGCTCAACGTCCCGTACGAGTTCATCAACATCGCCGGCCGCAAGATGTCCACCTCGAAGGGGCGCGGCGCTGCGGCGCACGAGATCGTCGACGTGATCCCGCCCGAGCAGCTCCGCTTCTTCTTCGTCCGCCCGAAGCCGAACCACGCCGTCGATTTCGATCCCGAGGGGACCGACGCGATCCCCC
>DASTVH010000411.1:0-6784 GCA_035759195.1 Candidatus Limnocylindrales bacterium | reverse complement strand
CATCCTCGACCCCAACATCTTCGCGATCGCGACCGGGATCGAGGAGCACAACGACTACGCGGTCGCGTTCATCGAGGCGACGCGCCGGATCAAGGCCGAGCTGCCCGGTGCGAAGGTTTCCGGCGGCGTCTCGAACGTCTCCTTCAGCTTCCGCGGCAACGATCCGGTGCGCGAGGCGATCCATTCGGTCTTCCTCTACCACGCGATCGCAGCCGGCATGGACATGGGCATCGTGAACGCCGGCCAGCTCGCGATCTACGACGACATCGAACCGGGGCTGCGGGACCTCGTGGAGGACGTCGTCCTGAACCGCCGCCCCGACGCTACCGAGCGCCTCCTCGCGGTCGCCGACGAGGTCGGTGCCCAGGAGCGGGCGGCCGGCGCCGACGCGCTTGCCTGGCGCGAGCTGCCGGTCGAGGACCGCCTGACCCACGCCCTCGTCGAGGGGATCGACGCGTTCATCGTCGAGGACACGGAGGAGGCGCGGCAGTCCGCCGCCCGCCCGATCGAGGTCATCGAGGGCCCGCTCATGGCCGGGATGAACGTCGTCGGCGACCTCTTCGGCTCCGGGAAGATGTTCCTGCCCCAGGTCGTCAAGAGCGCCCGGGTCATGAAGAAGGCCGTGGCCCATCTCGTCCCGTACATCGAGGCGGAGAAGGACCCGGGCGCCTCGAAGTCGGCCGGCCGGGTCGTCATGGCGACGGTCAAGGGCGACGTCCACGACATCGGCAAGAACATCGTCGGCGTCGTCCTCCAGTGCAACAACTACGAGGTCCGCGACCTCGGCGTCATGGTCCCGGCCGCCCGCGTCCTCGAGACGGCGCGGGAGTGGGACGCCGACCTCATCGGGCTGTCGGGGCTCATCACGCCCTCGCTCGAGGAGATGTCGTTCGTGGCCGCCGAGCTCGAGCGGGAGGGCTTCTCGACGCCGCTCCTGATCGGTGGCGCGACGACGTCGAAGACGCACACGGCGGTGAAGATCGAGCCGAGGTACCACGCGCCGGTCGTCCACGTCCTCGACGCCTCGCGGGCCGTCGGAGTCGCGTCGGCGCTCGTCGATCGCGACCGGCGGGACGCGTTTGCGGCCGACGTCCGCGACGAGTACGCGCGCGTCAGGCACGACCGGGGAGAGCGCCAGGAGCGCGAGGCTCGCCATCCATACGCGGAGGCCCGCCGCCACCGCTTCCAGATCGACTGGACCGGGCCGGGGGCCGTCCGACCGCCGCGCCCGACGTTCCTCGGCGTGCGGACGATCGACGCCCACCCGCTCGGCGACCTCGTGGAGCGGATCGACTGGACGCCGTTCTTCGCGACGTGGGAGCTGCGTGGCGCCTATCCGGCGATCCTCGACGATCCGGCCGTGGGGACGGCCGCCCGCGACCTGCACCGCGACGCGACGGCGCTCCTCGCGCGGATCGTGGACGAGGGGCTCCTCACGGCCCGCGCGGCGTTCGGGTTCTGGCCCGCGAACAGCACCGGCGACGACATCGAGCTGTACGGGGACGACGGGCGGTCCGAGGTCGTCGCGGTCGTCCACACGCTCCGCCAGCAGATGGTCAAGCCACCCGGCCGGCCGAATCTCGCGCTGGCCGACTTCACGGCACCGAAGGAGACCGGCGTCGAGGACTTCCTCGGTGCGTTCGCGGTGACCGCCGGTCACGGGCTCGAGGAGCTCGCCGCCTCGTTCCGGGCGGCCCACGACGACTACAACGCGATCCTCGCGACTGCCCTCGCGGACCGCCTCGCCGAGGCCTTCGCGGAACGGCTCCACGAGCTCGTCCGCCGCGAGTACTGGGGCTACTCCGCCCACGAACGACTGCCGAACGACGCGATCATCCGCGAGGAGTACCAGGGCATCCGCCCGGCGCCCGGCTACCCCGCCTGCCCGGATCACACCGAGAAGGGCACGCTCTTCGAGCTTCTCGACGCGGAGCGGCGAGCCGGCATCACGCTGACCGAGTCGTTCGCGATGTGGCCGGGCGCGGCGGTCAGCGGCTACTACTTCTGGCACCCCCAGGCGCACTACTTTGGCCTGGGGCGGATCGGGCCCGATCAGCTCGAGGACTACGCGGCACGCAAGGGCGTGGACGTCGAGACGATGGCCCGCTGGCTCGCGCCGAACCTCGCCGACGCGTAGGTCGGCGCATCGAGCGGCCGCCTCGGTCGCCCCGCCGTCGACTCGCCGGCCAGAGAGGCGCGGCCCAGGCTCGGCGCCGGCGCGTGATGACGGCGATCACCGGCAGCGGCGGCCCGATGCCCGCTGGGCGAATTCTCGCGGGGCGAACACATGCGACGCGGTCGACACCTCGCCGGCCGCTTCGATCGCCGATTCGTCGTCCACGTCTCGTGGGGCGAACAGGCGCGACCGATTCGGCGCCTCATGCGGTCGATCGCGCTCGATGTGAACGCGGGGCGAGAAGCGGGACGTCCGGGTCCGCGCCCGGTCGGCTTCAGGCCGCGGCAGCCTCCTCCATCGCGCCGATCATGATGCCCGACAGGATCCCGTAGGCCATGGCCCAGGCTCGCCGGCATTCGGGCGTGAACGCCTCGCCCAGCCCGACGGCGAGCGTGTCGAGCAGCGCCTGGCCGACGGTCGTGAAGTGCTGCGGCCGGACGCCGTAGGCGACATGCCGGCGGCCGAGCGCCTCGACGGCCGGGACGATCGTGTCGAGCCGGTCGATGCTGCGAACCACGACCGTCAGGGTCTGGACGAGGTTCTTCCGCTGGGCGGCCATGTCGGTGTGGGCGAAGAGGCGGCGGAGCGACGGGTCGAGCTCGAACAAACGGGCGTAGAAGATCGTCGCGGCCTGGTCGGCGATCGGCGCGACCTGGGTCCAGGAGTCGGCGATGAGCGTCTGCTGTTGCGGTGTCATTCGGGGCATCCTCGAGCGGCGGCGTGTGATGCCTCGCACTCTCCCCGACGAGCCTTTGGGTCGTCTTAGGCCCGGGCTAATGCGGCCGCCGGTCGCCCGCCGGCGGGTTCGTCGACGGCCCCGGCGTCCGGCGAAGCGGCCAGGATCGAGGTGTAGGATCGTCCTGGAGGACGTCCGGCGATGGAAGACATCGTGCTGATGCTCGCGATGCTCGCGATGCTCGTGGGGCTCCGGGCCCTGCTCGTCCGGATCGCCCCGTACATCCGCGTCGACGGTCCGCCCGGGTGGCCGCTCGGCGCCGAGAGTCGCGAGTCCTACTGGCAGCGGGCGCTGCCGTGGCCGCGCGGTGTCCAGGAGGATTCGGAGATCGCCTGGCATGTGCCGCGATCCGAACCGCCGCTCGGCTCGGCCGATCCCCCAGCGTCCGGTCGCCCGGCCACGGGCGCGCGACCGGTTCCGCCGACCCGGCCGCAGCGGCGATTCGTCGGCCGCTGAGCGGAGCCGACGCGAACCGCCGGAGCCGAACAAGCCGACGCGAACGGCCGGAGCCGGACGGATCCCGGCGCAGTCAGCGCAGCAGGCGGCCGATCCGCTCGAACCCGTCGTCGGTCCCGGGCCAGTGGCGCCGCAACTCAGCGTGGCCGAGCCGTCGACCGACGAAGCGCAGGACGAGGACGGCGACGATCACGTCGTCGAGCGGCCCGAGGACCGGGATGAACTCGGGGACGAGATCGATCGGGTTCAGGAGCCAGGCCAGCAGGCCGACGAGCGCGAGGCGAACCGACAGCGGCACCGTCGAGTCAGCCAGCAGGTTCCGCCCCAGCCGCACGAGATCCGGCACGAGGCGGACGAGCTGGCCGACGTCGGCGCCTCTCGGCCGGACGGCCCAGAGCACCGCGAGCAGGACCAGCCAGACGGAGAGGACCGTGGCGACGACGGCGACGAATGGGCCGGGCTCCATGGTCGGTCGGTCGATCTCCGAGGCGGTCGTTCGTCGTCCTAGCGTAGGGTGGTGACGCACGTCAGGAGGCGGAACCGATGCCGAAGCGAGAGATGCCGTCGTTCAGGAAGTCGCCACCGGAGCTGGTCGCCCGCTTCGGCGAGGTGCTCGACCGTCATCCCGAAGCGGAGCGGCGCCAGATGTTCGGCTATCCCGCGGCGTTCGTCGGCGGCAACATGGCGACCGGTCTCTTCGCGGACACCTGGATCGTCCGCCTGCCCGAGGAGGAGCTCACGACGGCCAGGGCCCGCGGCGCCCGCGACTTCGAGCCGATGCCGGGCCGGCCGATGAAGGGCTTCGTCGCGATCCCGGCAGCGGACGTCACCGACGACACCCGGCTCGTCGAATGGGTCGCCCGGGGGCTCGCCCACGCCGCCTCGATGCCCGCGAAGCAGCCGAAACCACGAGGCGCCAAGGGCAGGACGAAGGCCGCGTCGAAGCGCTGAACCGGCGAAGGGATGGTCGGGGCGGCGGGATTTGAACCCACGACCTTGTCGTCCCGAACGACACGCGCTACCAAGCTGCGCCACGCCCCGACCGAAAGTGCCCGTTGCAACAGGGCCCGCGCATTCTAGCAGTCGCCGACTCCCAGCGCGGTCGGGCGAGCAGTCGCGGCCGGCCGGCTATCGGTGCGTCGCCCGCACCGGGACGACCGCCAGCGCCGCCGCCACGAACGTGGCTGCCATCAGCCAGAAGACGATCGCGAGACCCGTCACCTCGCCGGCCAGGCCGATGATCAGCCCGTAGACCGCGGTCCACAGCGAGCCGACCCCGAACGCGAGCGTGAAATAGAGCGCGAACGAGGCGTCCCGGATCGTCGGCGGGGCGACGTCGGCGAGGAGCGCCTGGAGCTGCGGGCTCTCGGCAAACGAGAAGAGACCCATGAGGCCGATGGCCAGCCACAGGACCGCGAGGCTCGAGCCGGCGAGGAGGAACACGACGAAGCCGATGGCGCCCCCGACGTACGCCCCGATGATCACCGGCTTGCGCCCGATCCGATCGGACAGCCAGCCGGCGAGGAGCGGCATCGGCACCGAGAAGACGATGAGCGCGCCGTACATCACGTCGGTCGTCGCGGCCGGCAGCCCGAGCACCCGGCTCAGGTAGAGCAGCACGAACAGGTTCACGACGCCGAGGCCCCGCCCGCCGCCGCCGAGCACCGAGGTCAGGTAGATCCAGCGGTGGTCGGGGTCGCGGAGGATCGTCCCGAAGGCCTCGCGCACGCTGCCGTGGGCGACGGCGGCGGCCTGGTCGGTGCCGGTCTCGCGCACGAGCAGGAGGATCGCGAGCGCCGTCACGACCGCGGGGATGCCGAAGATGACCACGGTCTCGCGCCAGCCGAGGTTCGCGATCATCGCGGCTCCGACGATCGCCACGACGACCGTCCCGACGTTTCCGCCGGCGATGTGGGCGCTGATCGCGAAGCCGCGGCGCCGGGCCGGGAACTGCTCGGCGAGCAGTGCATTCCCGACCGGGTGCTGCGGCGAGCCGCCGATTCGCGAGGCGATGTTGACCGCGGCAAACGTGGCGAAGGTCGGCGTTACGGCCATCGCGGCGAAGCCCCCGCCGAACACGACGCCGCCGGCGGCGAGGATCAGCCGCCGCGAGATCATCCGGGTCAGCTTGGCGTAGCTGAGCTGGACCAGCCCCGAGGCCACGGCCCCGGCCGACGCGAGGAGGGCGATCGCCTCGGCCGTGACGCCGAACTCGACGATGATCCGGACGTAGACGAGCGGCAGGATCACCGCCTGGGCGTGGTTGACCGCATGGGCGAACGAGAGCAGCCAGAGCGTCCGATTCGGGTGGACGTCCTCGGGCGGCGCGGCCGCTGGCGGGCGGGACGAGGTCGCGGGCTCGGCCGCGGCGACGGCAGGCACCCACCGATGGTGGGGCATCGGGCCGGAGCGCGTTGCATCGTCGCGCTCGATGGGGCATCGTTGAGCGGCCCCCGCGTCCGTTCCCAGTCGCCCCACGAGGTGCCCATGCCAACGGTCCTGATCGTCGACGACGAACAGCACATCCGGCTGCTCATCGAGCAGGCCCTCGAGGAGCTCGAGAGCGACGGCGTCGAGCTGCAGACGGCACCCGACGGCGAGGTCGCCCTCGACGTGGTCCGCAACGAGCCGCCACAGCTCGTCTTCCTCGACGTGATGATGCCGAAGGTCAACGGCTTCGAGGTCTGCCGGACGATCAAGCAGGACCTGGGGCTGGCCGGGACGTACGTCGTCATGCTCACCGCGAAGGGCCAGGCCTACGACCGCCAGCAGGGCCTCGAGGTCGGCGCGGACGAATACGTCACCAAGCCGTTCGACCCCGACGAGCTGCTCGCGACCGCCCGCCGCGTGCTCGGGCTCGAGGAGCGCTCCGGCGTCGGCGGGGGCAGCGGTGGGGCCGGCGGCGGCGGCGCGACAGGCGGCGGCTGATGGAGATCGACCTCGCCCGGCTCGTCGTCCGCCACCGCCACGTCGCGCCGATGCTCTCGTCGCTGCTCGGCGGCACGAACGCCGCCGTCCGGATCCGGGACGCCGACGAGACGGTCCTGCTCGAGCGCGAGGCCGGCGGGATCGGCGGCGAGCGCTTCCCGATCGTCGTCGAGGGCCGGACGATCGGCTGGGTCGAGGGCGATCGGATCGCCCGTGCCGTGGCGTCGGTCCTCTCGTACGCCTGCGCCCGCGAGGCCGACAAGAGGAGCCTCGCCCAGGAAGCGCTCGACCGGTATCGCGAGCTGAACCTCGTCTACGAGCTGGCCGAGTCGCTGAGCGCCCTGCGCGGCGTCGCCGCGGTCGGCCAGGCCGCTCTCGCCGAGGTCGAGCGGCTTCGGGGCCCCGGAGCCGGCTTCCTGCTCGTGGCCGGCGCGGCGGACGACCGCCTGCGAACGCCCGACGGCGTGCCGCCCGGGCCCCTCGAGGGG
>DASTVH010000410.1:0-12851 GCA_035759195.1 Candidatus Limnocylindrales bacterium | reverse complement strand
GGGGCCGTGCTCGCCGCACTCGTCGCGGCGCAGGCACAGGCACCGCTCCTCGTCCTGGCGGCCGCGGCCGTCGCTGCGGCCTGCTGGGCGGTCGGTGGACACGTCCGGCGCGCTCGTCGGCTCGGCCTCGTCGCGGCCGGGTCGCTCGTGATCGCCCTGCGCCTCGTCGCCGCACCGGCGCCGCCTCCCACTGCGGCGCCGATCCCGGACGGCGACGGCCCCTGGAACGGGGTCGTCATGACGGTGGGCGCGGTGCGCGAGGGGAGCCAGGTCGCGACGCTCCGCCTGGCGGTCGAGGGCGAGTCGGCCGTCGCGGCGACGCTGCCGCGGTTCCCGGAGATCGAGCCCGGCCAGCGGGTCGTCGTCGAGGGATCGATCCGACCGCCGCCCGACGGTCCCTACGGCGACTACCTGCGGCGCAGCGGCGTGACCGGGACGCTCCGCACGCGAGTCCTCGAGGTCGTTCCCGCGACAGCCGACCCCGCGACCCACCTCGAGCGCCTGCGGCGACACGCCGGCGACGCACTGGCGGCGGCAATTCCCGCACCCGAGGCGGGTCTCGCGGCCGGCATCGTCGTCGGGCTGCGAGATCGGGTCGATCGGGGCCTTGCGGCCGACTTCACGACGGTCGGGGTCAGCCACATCGTCGCGATCTCGGGCTGGAACATCGCCATCGTCGCCGCCAGCGTCGCAGCGCTCGGCGTCGGCCTGGCCCGGCGACGTCGGGCGCTGCTCACGGCGGGCGCCATCGCCGCATACGTGCTGTTCGCCGGCGCGTCGCCCTCGGTCGTTCGGGCGGCGGCGATGGCCGGGGTCGTCCTGGTCGCGCGTGAGACCGGCCGAGCGGGTCGGGCCGCGGCCGCCCTCGGCTGGGCCGCCGTGCTGCTGCTCCTCGCCGACCCCCGCCTCGTGAACGATGCGGGCTTCCAGCTCTCAGCGCTGGCGACCGCCGGGATCCTCGCCTGGGCGAGCTCGCTCCAGGCGGCAGTCGCGTCGCTCGGTCGAGGCCGGCTGCCCGGCTGGCTCGTCGAGTGCCTGGCCGTCTCGCTCGCTGCCCAGGCGGCGACCCTGCCGATCGTCCTGCTCGCCTTCGGCCGGCTGGCGATCGTCGCGCCGGCGGTCAACCTCGTCGTCGTGCCGCTCGTCGCCCCGGCGATGGCCGCCTGCGGCATCGCGCTCCTCGGCGGAATCGCCGCGCTCGCCGGCGCTCCGACCCTTGTCGCAACGCTGCTCGGACTGCCCGCCTGGTTCCTGCTGTCGCTGATCGTCGGAGCCGTCGAGGTGTTCGCCCGGCTGCCGTTCGCGAGCGCCGCCCTCGAGCCGCCGTGGAACGTCGTCGGCGCGGCGCTGAGCGGCCTCGGGCCGGTCGCGGCGATCTGGTTCGGCCGCCGGCGCCGGCGTACTCGGCCGGGGCCCGCGGCGACGGGGCCGGCGGTGCCGATCCCGCCCGCCCCGGTTGCCGCGCGGTCTTCGCGCGCCGCGTCGCTCGGGCCATCGCAGCGCCGCCGTCCCGTCGGGGGCCGGGCGGCCACCCGGGCGGTCGCGCTCGCCCTCGTCGCGTCGCTCGTCGGCGTCGGGCTCGCGTTCGCCCATCGCCCGGATGGCCTGACACGGATCACGGTCCTCGACGTCGGCCAGGGCGACGCGATCCTCGTGGAGGGCGGTCGCGGCGGGCGGCTTCTCGTCGACGGCGGACCCGACCCCGATCGCCTGCTCATCGAGCTCGACCGGCGGCTGCCGCCGTGGGATCGGCGCATCGACGCCGTCGTCCTCACCCACCCCCACGAGGACCACGTCGCGGGGCTCGCCCTGCTCCTGTCGCGCTACCGGGTCGGCCGCGTCTTCGAGCCGGGCATGCGCGGCCCGGGGCCGGGCTACCGCGAGTGGGCGGCGATCCTCGCCCGCCCGGATGCCCCGGAGCGTGGTCGCCTGCTCACCGGCGACCGGCTCGCCGTCGATGGACTGTCGCTCCGGGTCCTCTGGCCGGATCCCGGCCGCGTCCCGGCGGAGCCCCCCGACACGGGCCGGGCGATCAACGACGTCTCGATCGTCCTGCTCGGCGAGGTCGACGGCCGGCGGTTCCTGCTGACCGGGGACGTGGAGGACGACGTCGACCCGATCCTCGCCGGCCGCGGCCTGCCGCCGATCGACTTCCTCAAGGTCGCCCACCATGGCAGCGCGACCGCCTCGACGGACGGGTTCCTCGAGCTCGTCCGCCCGTCGGTCGCGATCGTCTCGGCCGGAGCCGACAACCCCTACGGGCACCCGGCCCGCTCGACGCTCGAGCGGCTCAAGGCGACCGGCGCCCGGGTCCTCCGAACCGACGCCGACGGCTCGGTCGAGGTCGCGATCGGCGGCGGTCGGATGACGGTCCGAACGAGCGGGCCGCGAGGGGCCGCCGGGATCGTGTCGCGGCCGGTCGCCGAGGCCGCGCCTCCCGTGTCGATCGCCGCGCTTGCGCGCGCGCCCGGCCCTCCCCCGCCCCGTTCCCCGCCTGAGGCGCCGGTTCGCCCATCGCTTGCCGCGTCGCCGTTCGCATGCGCGGTACCATCGAGCGGATGACCGTTCCCGGGCGGGTCGAGGCCGCCGCGTTGCTGCTCTCCCTCGATCCACCCGGCTGGTTCCTCCGTCATGCACGTGCGGTCGCCGAGGTCGCCGCCTGGCTGGCCCGACGCACCGCCGCCCGGAGCCCGATCGACCGCGGGCTCGTGGAAGCGGCGGCGCTCCTTCACGACGTCGACAAGGCGGTACCGGCCGACGACCCGGTCCGAGCTTTGCCGCACGGCGAGGGCTCGGCGGCCTGGCTGGCCCACCGGGGCCACCCGGAGCTGGCCGACGCGGTCGCCGCCCACCCGGTCACCAGGCTGCTCGAACCGGCGACGGCGGAGCGACTCCTCGGGGACGCGCCGCTCGAGACGCTCATCGTCGCCTATGCCGACAAGCGGGCGGGCCAGCGCCTCGAATCGATGGACGCGCGCTTCGCATCGTGGCATCGCCGCTACCCCGACACGTGGACGCCGGCGGAGCTCGCCCGCGTCCGGTCATACGCCGATCGCCTCGAGGGGCGCGTGTGCGATGCGGCCGGCGTGCTGCCCGGCGACGTTCGCCGGCTGGCCTGGACGGGCCCGGCACTGCGTCTGGCGGCCGTCGCGGCCGAACGCCGACGCCCGGTCGGTCGGCTCGCCTCGTGACGTCGGCGATCGCGTTCTTCTGGGGCGACGACGAGCTCGCCGCCGCGCGGGCGGTCGACCGGATGGCAGGCGAGCTGGCCGCGACGGCGGGCGGGCCCGTCGAGCGCTTCGAGGTCCGCGGAGACCGAACCTAGGCGGCGGGTCTGATCGGCCAGATCCATGAGCGGCTCGCGACGCAGTCGATGTTCGGCGGCGGGTCGCTCGCGATCGTCTCGAACGCGGGGGCCCTGACCGTCAAGGCCGAGGACCGCGACGCACTCATCGGCCTGCTGGGACTCGTCGCTCCCGGCAACGGGATCGCCTTCGTCGAATCGACACCGACCGGCGCCAAGGACCCGGGGCAGAAGCGGCTCGTCGACGCGATCCGCTCCGCCGGCGGCGAGATCCGGACGTTCCGCGCCCCGAAGGCCGGCGAGCTCGCCGGCTGGATCGAACGCGAGGCCGGGGAGCGCGGCGTCCGGCTCGAGGCGGGGGCGGCCAGGGAGCTCGCCGACCGGCTCGGCGGCTTCGTCGTCGACAACGACGCCGATCGGCGCAACCAGACCCGGATGGCGATCCACGAGATCGAGAAGCTCGCGCTCTACCGGCCGGCCGACCCGGTGTCGGTCGAGGACGTCCGAGCCCTCGTGCCCGAAGCCGTCCCGGGCTCGGTCTGGGCGCTGACGGACGCGATCGGCATGCGCGAGGTGGGGCGGGCGTCGGTGATCCTCGAGCGGCTTGTCGGGTCGACGCCCGAGCCGGTCCTGCTCGCCGTGCTCCACCGCCGCGTTCGGGAGCTGCTCGAGGTCGCCGACCACCTCCGCTCGGGCACGCCGGAGCCGGCACTGACCCGGCTGCTGGGCGTCCATCCGTATCGGGTCCAGCAGCTCGCGATCCAGGCCCGCCGCTGGTCGGTCGACGAGCTCCAGGGGGCCCTGGAAGGCCTGCTCGACCTCGATGCGACCGTGAAGGGTGCGCCCGGCAGCGGCTCGACCGACTCGCAGCGCCGCCTCGGCTTCAGCCTCTGGCTGGCCGAACGCGTCGCGCGTGCCTGAGCCCGGGCCTTCAGGGCGGCCGACGGTGGCGCCCACCGACCCGGATATTCCGTGAAGCCTTAGCAGGCCGCACAAGCCGACCTGCCACCCCGTTCCGCCGCCGGGAAATCACCGGGGCGAGTAAACGCGGCTCAGGAAGGCCCTCCCGGGCGGATCGTGCGGCGTTCTACGCATCCGGAGAATATTCGCGGGCGGCGGGGGCGTGGGAGGATGGTCGGGCAACCGGATATTCCGTGGAGGTTTAGCCGGCCGCATGGACCGCGGCCTGGCCGCGGGCTCGCGCTCGAATATCACCGGGGTGACTAAGCGAGCCTCAGGGAAGGCCCTCCCGGGCGGCTCGTGGGGCGATCTACGCATCCGGGGAATATTCGACCGTGGAAGGGGGCGAGGGGCCGAACGGCGAGCGCCGGTGCGAAGACGCCCCGGAGGAGCGGGACCCCTAGTCCGCCGAGGACCAGGCCTGCTCCTGGACGACCAGATCGCTCTCGATGGCGAAGACGCAGCGGCCCTCGCGCAGGTCGAGGAGGTCGATCAGGTCCGGGTCGATGTAGAGCTGATGGCAGTCCTCGCAGAGCCCGCCCGGGATGCCGAAGCAGAGCCGTTCGCTCCGATCCGACATCCGGAACGTCGTGTCGAAGCGCGTCGTGATGAGGCGGCGTCCGCAGGAGGGGCAGCGCTCTCGAAGGCTTGACATCGACGGATCGGACCTCGGGACCGGCCGATCACTCGATCGACCACTGGCCCGGATGCTAGGGGCCGCTCCGCCGACCCCGGAATGACCCGACGGTACCCGCCCGCCCGGTACCAGAGCCGATCGGTTCCTCGTCCGTTCGGGCGACGGATCACTGGACCCGCAGGACCGTCTTCGCGTCCGACCAGCACTTCTCGAGCGAGTAGTAGTCGCGCTCCGGCGGGGTGAAGATGTGGACGACGACCGAGCCGAAGTCGATGAGCACCCAGTGCGAGGTCGCGGTCCCCTCTCGCCCGATCGGCCGGATCTTCTCGGCCCGCATCCCTTCGATGATCCCGTCGGCGATCGCGTCGAGCTGCCGTTCGGAGCCGCCCGAACAGATCACGAACGCGTCGGCCAGCGTCGTCAGGCCCGTCAGGTCGAGCAGGACGATGTCGGCCGCCTTCTTATCCTCCGCCAGCTCGACGATCCGCCGCGCGACCTCGAGCGGCGGCCGCTCCGACGGGGCGACGGCCTCCCGGCTCGGAAGTCCATCGGCCCGGGGCGTGCCCGGCTGCGGCAGGGTCGGCTCGGCGGGTTCGGTCACGTTCGATCGTTCCTCCATGCGTCAGCGCGGGTCGTGATGGTCGCGATAGAGATGATGCGCCTCGATGTAGTCGGCGACGGCCGGCGGCACGAGGCCCGCGATCGAGCGTCCGGCCCGGACGCGGGCCCGGATGTCGGAGCCCGAGACGTCGAGGTCGGGGCCGTCGAAGAGGTCGAGCCGCCCGCTGAGGCCCGGCAGGCGCTCGATCACCGGCGCCGTGTCCGGCAGCTTATGGCCGCGGCGCGGCGCGACCGCGATCCGGGCGAGCGAGACGAGCCGTTCGGGGTCGTGCCAGGTCGGCAGGTCGGCAAAGGCATCCGCGGACATGATGACGGTCGGGGCGATCGGACGCCCCGCACGCTCGGCCGCAGCGAGCAGCGCGGCGACCGTGTCGACCGTGTACGACGGGCCCGACCGTCCGATCTCGATCGGATCGACCACGACGTCGGCGCGTCCGGCGACCGCGAGGCGGGCCATCGCGAGGCGATGCCGGGCGGGACTGATCCGCCGGTCCAGCTTGTGCGGCGGGCTGCCGGCCGGGATCAGCACGAGCTCGTCGATCGGCAGCTGCCGGAGGGCGCAGTCGGCGAGGGCGAGGTGGCCGAGATGGATCGGGTCGAACGTGCCGCCGAGAATCCCGACCGAGCGGACCGCGACCGGCACTGCGGAGGCGCTCGCCCCTTCGGGAGCGCTCGCCGCACGCCCCGTCCCGGTCGTCACTCCTCCCACGGCTGGGCCTCCCACTCGAGCTCGGTCGAGCCGATCCGGACGAGATCTCCCGGCACGATGCCTGCCCGCCGCAGCTCGGCGTCGATCCCGAGTCGGGCGAGGTCGCGCTGGAAGCGCTCGGCCGATTCCTCGACCTCGAAGTTCGTCTGAGCGGCGATCCGCTCGATCCGCTTGCCGCGGACCCGGAACGCGTCCTCCTCGCGGCTCACGACGAACCCGTCGCCCATCGCCTCGATCCGGTGGACGACGACGCCGGCCGGCTCCGGGGGCGCCGCGAGCTCCTCGGCCGAGGGGAGCATCGCGGCGAGGGCGACGCGAAGCGCTTCGAGGCCTTCGCCGCTCGCCGCCGAGACCGCCACGACGGACTGCCCGGCCGCCTCGCGATCCGCCCGGAAACGCGGCCAGGCGTCGACCGCCGCCGGCAGATCGATCTTGTTGAAGGCGACGAGGATCGGCTTGTCGAGGAGCGCCGGGTCGTGGGCCTCCAGCTCGTCGCGGATGACGTCGTGGTCCCAGCCCGGATCGCGCCCGCTGCCGTCGACGACGTGGACGAGGATCCGGGTCCGCTCGACGTGGCGCAGGAACGCGTGGCCGAGGCCGGCGCCGCCGCTCGCGCCCTCGATGAGGACGGGCACGTCGGCGATCGTCGGCCGCCGCTCGTCGTCCTCGCCGAGGTCCATGACGCCGAGGTTCGGCTCGAGCGTCGTGAACGGATAATCCGCGATCTTCGGCCGGGCCGCGGTGAGCGCCGCGAGGAGCGTCGACTTGCCGGCGTTGGGCAGCCCAACGAGGCCGATGTCGGCAATGAGCCGCAGCTCGAGGCGGAGCCAGCGCTCCTCCCCCGGCTCGCCCTTCTGGGCGTGTTTCGGTGCCTGGTGGGTCGCGGTCTTGAAGTGGGTGTTGCCGAGCCCGCCCCGCCCGCCGCGGGCGACGAGCGCGGTCTGGCCGGCCGTCACGAGGTCCGCGATCAGCTCGCCGCTCGCGTCGTCGTGGACGGCCGTACCCGGCGGGACGTCGAGGTGGAGGTCGTCGCCCGAGGCGCCGTGGCGCCGCGCCCGCTCGCCGCGGCCGCCGGCCTTCGCCCGGAAGTGGTGCTTGTAGCGGAAGTCGCGGAGCGTGGTCTGGCCCGCGTCGACGCGGAGGTAGATCGAGCCGCCGCGGCCGCCGTCGCCGCCGTCCGGGCCGCCCCGCGGGACATGGGCCTCGCGGCGGAACGTCGCCGCTCCGTCACCGCCGGCGCCGGCGCTGACGAAGATCTTGACGCGGTCGAGGAACATCCGGCCGATTGTCGCACGGGGTCCCGGACAGACGGTCCGGCCGGTTGGTCGCCGCCCTCGTCGTCGCGCCCGGTCGGCGCTGCGCCGCTAGAGGTAGCCGAGCGGATTGACGCGGGTCCCGCCGTTCCAGATCGGGCCCTTCCAGACCTCGAAGTGAAGGTGGGGGCCCGTCGCGTAGCCGGTCGCCCCGACCCGGCCGACCTGCTGGCCGCGCCCGACGCTCTGGCCGCGCCCGACCGACACGCCCGACATGTGGTTGTAGGTCGTGTACAGGTTCGAGCCGTGCGAGATCCAGACCTGGTAGCCGCCGCCGTTGCTCTTCCAGCCGGCGAAGATCACCGTTCCGGCAGCCGCCGCCTTGACGACAGTGCCCCGGTCGGCGGCGATGTCGAGCCCGTAGTGGCCGTAACGGTAGTACTGGCTGATGTAGCCGCCGGCGACCGGCCAGGCGAAGGCGCCGCCGTTGTAGCGGGCGGGCGGCTTCGCGGTGCTGCCACCGCCGCCGCTGCTGCTGCCGCCGCCGCCGGAGCGCGGCTTGACCGGAGCCGGGGTCGGCGTCGCGATCGCTTCGCCGAGGCCGCCCGGGATCGTGAGCGTCTGGCCGATGACGAGGTGCGGGTCGTCGAGCTCGTTCGCCTCGACGATCTCGGCCGCGCCCACGCTGTACTTCGCCGCGAGCGTCTCGAGCGTGTCGGTCGCCCCGACCGTCACGACGACGCCGCTGACCGGCGGGATCGTGAGGGTCTGGCCGACGTGGAGGTCGTCCTTGTGTTTGAGGTTGTTCGCCCACCAGACGGTCATCATCGAGACGCCGAACTTGCGGGCGATGCCGGTCAGCGTGTCGCCGCCCCGAACGCGGTACGTTCGCATCAGGCCCTTGCCGTCGGCGACGGTCGTGTCGACCGCGACCGGCTTCAGGATCGTGCCGTCCTCGAGGACGTTGCTCGTGAGCGTCGTCGCCTCGGCGTCCGCGGCGTCCGCGGCGGCCCCGTCATCGGGAGCGTCGCCGGGCGCGCCGTACGCTGCGGCCCAGCCACCCATCCGGGCAGCCGGCTCGGTGTCCACGACCCCGAGGGCACCGTTGCGCAGGTCCACGGCGCCCTGCGGCGCGTTCGAGGGCAACGTGACGCCGCCGGCGGCCGCGCCTCCGGCGGCGATCCTGGCGGCCGGTCCGTCACCCGACGGCCCCCCGACCGGGCCGCTGGGGCCGAGCGTCGGAGCGCTGCTGATCGCGGTGGCCACGAGGAGGATGCCGACCGCCACGGCCGGAACCGCACGCTCGCCGCGCAACCGCGACAGGACGGACGGTCCTTCGACCGCTCGGGCGTCGGGCGCCGCCACGTGGGCGGACGCGGAGCGGGCGTGGAGCCGGTTCGGGCGCAGGCGGCGACTGAGGAAGTCGCGGTGAATGACGGGCTCGGCGAGAGCGGTTGCGGCGGCCGGGTCCTGGGCCCCGGCGGCCGCGCGCTGGGCCGCGGCGTCAGCGTGGGCGCGCAGCCTGGCGCGGCGCGCGGCGAGATCCTCCCGCTGGCGGGACGACCGGGAAACGAGATCGCGGAGCGATCGGACGGCCTCGAGGCTGCGCAGGTGGAGGGCCGAGGCCTTCGACGATCGTGGGCTCGGGGCGGGGCGCATGCGAGCGAGGGCTCGCTGCACGCCGACCGACGCGTTCAGCAATACGGTCTCCTGGTTGACGAACGGCCCGCGCGGGGATAGTGGGCGCCGGGTGATTGGACCGTCCGTGGGTCGCGGTATCGAGCTGGGGGTCTCATACGCGGCCGATATGCCCGGAACAGCGGGCTTACGTTGACGGCGTGAACGCTATCAGAATCATTCCACCGCCGCAAACCGAGCCGTGGGCCGCCGAGCGTCAAAACGCGGTTATGCGTCGAGGCTCTTGGTCAGCGTGCCGAGGAACTGGACGTTGCTCTCCGTCTTCGAGAG
This sequence comes from Candidatus Limnocylindrales bacterium, assembly GCA_035759195.1. Taxonomy (GTDB): domain Bacteria; phylum Chloroflexota; class Limnocylindria; order Limnocylindrales; family CSP1-4; genus CF-46. Next base: position 3,399 of record DASTVH010000410.1, on the reverse strand, counting down.
GCGGTTGAGGAGCAGCTCGATGCCCTCGTTCGTGCCCACCGCGGAGAGCATCCGACGCATCGTCCAGACCATCTTGAGCGTGCCTTCCTCGAGGAGCAGCTCCTCGCGGCGCGTCCCCGACCGCTGGACGTCGATCGCGGGGAAGATCCGCTTCTCGGCCAGCTTGCGGTCGAGGATCAGCTCGCTGTTGCCGGTGCCCTTGAACTCCTCGTAGATGACGTCGTCCATCCGCGAGCCCGTGTCCACGAGGCAGGTCGCGATCACCGTGAGCGAGCCGCCCTCCTCGATGTTCCGGGCGGCGCCGAAGAAGCGCTTCGGCGGATAGAGCGCGATCGGGTCGATGCCGCCCGACAGCGTCCGGCCCGACGGCGGGAGGGCCAGGTTGTAGGCGCGGGCGAGGCGGGTGATGGAGTCGAGCAGGATCACGACGTCGCGGCCGGTCTCGACCTGGCGCTTCGCGATCTCGAGCGCCATCTCGGCGACATGGGTGTGGTTCTCGGTCGGCTCGTCGAACGTCGAGCTGATGACCTCGCCCTTGACGCTCCGGCGCATGTCGGTGACTTCCTCGGGCCGCTCGCCGATCAGGGCGACCATCAGGAGGATGTCGGGGTAGTTCGAGCTGATGCCGTTGGCGATGTGCTTGAGGAGCATCGTCTTGCCGGCCTTCGGCGGGCTGACGATCAGGGCGCGCTGGCCCTTGCCGAGCGGATTGACCAGGTTGATGAGCCGCTGGCTCAGGTTCTTCGGGTCGCTCTCGAGGTTGATCAGCTCGTCCGGGTGGACAGGGGTCAGGTCGCCGAAGACCGGCCGGCGGCGGGCAGTCTCGATGTCGACGCCGTTGACGGCGTCGACCCGGAGCATGCCCCAGTACTTCTCGGCGTCCCGCGGGGCCCGGACGGCACCGCTGACCCGGTCGCCGATCCGCAGGCCGAAGCGGCGGACCTGGCTCGAGCTGACGTAGACGTCGTCCGGGCTCGGCAGCAGGCCGTGTCGGCGCATGAAGCCGAAGCCCTCGTCGACGATGTCGAGGATGCCGGTCGCATAGGCATGGCCGGCGCGCTCGGTCTGGCGTTCGAGGATCCGCTCGACGAGGTCGTCCTTGCGCTCCTGGGTACCGGTCTCGAGCTCGAGATCGCGGCCGACCTGGCGGAGCTCGGTGACGCTCATCTCGCGAAGATCGGTGATGTCGAGGTCGTTCCGCTCGCGGGCGGCCTCGAGCTCCTGCATCTCGTCGTATTCGGTGACCGGCGCGCGCGAGGACACCTGGGACCGGCGGCGAGGCCGGCGGTTCCGTTGACGCTGGTCGGGACCGAGTTGGGGCATGAGCGGGGGGTTCCCTCGGGGATTGGCCGGTGGCCCGGGCTGGTGATCGCGCGGAATCGCTCCGCAGCGCAGGCCGGGTTGGGATGGACGGAGCATAGCCCCCGGAAGTGGGCGCGTCAACAGAATCCGACCGGCCCGATCCGGCCGGCCGGGGGCCGGCCGAGGCGCGGCGGCCGTGCTGCGCACATGAGCGCTTGCATCTCAGATGTGCGACTCCTACGATCCCCGGCATGACGCCCGATGCCGGGTTGCTCCGCGCCTCCCCGGTCGCCGTGGCGATCCGACGCGCGCGGCTGATCGTCGTGTTGCGGCGGGTCGCTCCGCAGGACCGCCTCGTCCGGCTCGTCGAGGAGCTCGCAGCGGTGGGAGCGTCGGTCTTCGAGGTCACGTTCGACGCGCCCTCGGCCGCGGCCGACCTGCGGGCCTGTCGCACTGCCCTCGCCGGCGCGACGCCCGAACGGTTCGTGGGGGCCGGGACGATCCTGACGGCCGGCTCGCTCGACGCGGCGATCGACGCCGGCGCCGACTTCGCCGTCAGCCCGCTCATCGAGCGGTCGCTCGTCGAGCGCTCGCTGGCTCGCGGTGTCCCCTTCCTGCCCGGCGCCCTCACCCCGACCGAGATCGACACCGCGTGGCGCGCCGGGGCGACGTTCGTGAAGCTCTTCCCGGCCTCCTCGGTCGGGCCCGGCCACGTCCGCGAGCTGCGCGGCCCGCTCGGCGAGATCGAGCTGGTCCCGACCGGCGGGATCGACGCGACCTCCGCCGGCGCGTTTCTCGCCGCGGGAGCCGTCGCGGTCGGCATCGGCGGCGCCCTCGTGAACGCCGACGCGACGGGCCGGAGGGCGATCCTCGAGGCGGTCCGGGACACCGGGTCGTGAGCCGGACGGGCATCGGGACCGCCGGCCCGCGCGATCGGCAGATGGCCGCCGAGGTCGCCCGGCTCTTCTTCGACCGCCAGCTCAGCAAGGTCGAGATCGGGGGCCGGCTCGGGATCTCGAGGTTCCGGGTCGCCCGGCTCATCGACCTCGCGCTCGCCGAGGATCTCGTCCGGATCGAGTTCCGGGACATCCCGCCGGTCGACCGCGACCTGGCCCGGGCGATCGAGGAGCGCTTCGGCCTCGACCTGTGCGTCGTCGCGGGCGAGACCGACGGGGACGCCGACGGCGCAGCCCGGGCGGCGCGCCTCGCCGGATCGGTCGCCGGCGAGCTCATCGGCCGCGGCGACGTCGTGGGGATCGCCTGGGGCTCGACCCTCGCCGCGCTCGTCGGCGCGATCGCGCCGCGGCACGACCCGTCCATCGAGGTCGTCCAGCTCGCGGGCAGCTCCGTCCGCCTCGACCGGACGCGGGATCCGGGCCAGCTCTCGCGGGCGCTCGCCGACCGGCTCGGCGCGGGCCATCACCCACTGCTCGCCCCGGCCTTCGTCGACGAGCCGGCGCTCCGGTCGGCGCTGCTCGCGCAACCCGACCTCGCCGCCACCGTCGCCGCCTTCGACCGGCTCAGCCTCGCGATCGTCGGGATCGGGGCCATGCCGGCCGGCGGTCGCGACGGCCGCTCGTCACTGCTCCGCTCCGGCGCCCTGGGCGAAACCGAGGTGGCGGACCTCCTGTCCCGCGGCGCCGTCGGCGACCTCGTCGTGCACGCGTTCGATTCGACCGTCCGGTTCGTCGCACCGGACCTCGCCGAGCGGGCGATCGCGATCGCGGTCGATCAGCTGCGCCGCGTGCCGCGTGTCCTGGCCGTCGCGGCCGGCGCGGAGAAGGCGGTCGCGATCCGGGGCGCGCTCGCCTCGGGCATCATCCGGATGCTCGTCACCGACAGCCGGGCCGCGGCCGCGGTCCTCGCCGACGGGCTCGGGGCCGCAGGCAGGACGAGCGCCCGACCGCGGAAGCGGCCGCGAGCGGCGCGGAGGCCTACGTGATGCGCCTCGCCGACCGCGTCGTGCTCGTCACCGGCTCGACCGGGATCGCAGAGGCCGCGGCCGTGCGGCTGGCCGCCGAAGGAGCCGCGCTCTTCGTGACCTCGCGGACCGTCGCCCATGCCCGCGCGCTCGGCGAGCGGCTCCTCGCCGGCGGC
>DASTVH010000409.1:0-2347 GCA_035759195.1 Candidatus Limnocylindrales bacterium | reverse complement strand
TGGGCGAACGCCTCGTCGATCCGGAGGCGCCGCTGCACGAGGCCGTTGTAGATCCCGATCACGAACACCACGATCACGACGATGATCGCGATCACGATGATCAGGCCGATGTTCTCCATGCCCACCTCCGAGGACGGCCGGTGACGAGGCGCGTCCCGATCCGCGGGTTGAGTCTAGCAGGCCCCGAGGGCACACTCGGAACGATCGCGGCGCGACCTGAGTGGTGGGCGGTGAGGGACTCGAACCCCCGACTTCCTCGGTGTAAGCGAGGCGCTCTGACCGGCTGAGCTAACCGCCCGCCCAAGGATACGTCCGGGCCGGACACCGAACGACCGCCGAGCATCGGCGGTCGTGGCGATTCGTCGTTGGTGCCCAGGCCGGGACTTGAACCCGGATGAGTTGCCTCATACGCCCCTCAAACGTACGCGTATACCAATTCCGCCACCTGGGCAGGTGCGCCGTCAGCTCGTCGGGTCAGAAGGGAGAGGTGGTACCGAGGAAGGGATTTGAACCCATACGCCCTTGCGGGCACTAGCTCCTGAAGCTAGCGCGTCTGCCAATTTCGCCACCTCGGCGTCGACCCGACGCGGCCGGATCACAGCGCTCACCGGCCGTTGGCGAGGCGCCATGTTAGCACATCCCAGAATCGATCCGAGGGATCGCCGACCGGCCGGACGACGACTCCTTCGAGCTCGTCGCGGACGACCACGACCTCGTCGGCGAAGGCGATCGGGAGGATGTAGCGACCGGCCGCGAGCTGGGTCTGGAGCGCCGTGTAGGCGGCCTTGCGTGCCTCGTCGGTGCCCGGTTTCCGGGCCGCGGCGAGGAGGCCGTCGAGCGCCGCGTCCTGGAGGCCCATGACGTTCAGCCCGCCACTCTGGGTCTGGCTCGCCGCAAGGAGCGGGTAGAGATCCGGATCGTGGCCGATCGAGATGTCGATGACCGCGGCCGTGAACTCGCCCTCCCCGAGGTCCTCGAAGAACGACCCCGGCGCCGCCTCGACGAGCTCCACGTCGAGGCCGAGCGCCTCCCAGTCGGCCGCCACCCGTTCGGCGACGGCCGGCAGGACCGGGTTCGCTCCGGAATCGGGCGTGAGCAGGCGGATCGAGTACGCCTCCTTCGCGCCGGCGGGCCGGAGCCGATCGTCGACCTTCGTCCAGCCGGCCTTCGTGAGGGCGTCGGCCGCTGCGACCGGGTCCGGCTTCGCCGCGGGGTTGACCGAGGCGTCGTACGCCCACGAGGTCGGCGGGATGGGAGACTCGGCCTGGCGGGCGAGGCCGTGGAACACGGCATCGATGATCCCCGGCCGATCGATCGCTGCGAGCAGGGCGGCGCGGACGGTCGCGTCGCGAAGCTCCGGGTGGGCAGGCCGAAGGTTGAGGATGACGGTCGTGAGGGTCGTGCCCGGGTAACGCAGCACTTCGGCGTCGGCCGTCGTCGCGAGGGCATCGGCATCGGCTGTCGAGAGGCCCGAAGCGGCTTCGAGCTCGCCTCCCTCGAACGCGGCGGACAGCGGGGCCGGATCGGGGAAGAAGCGCAACTCGAGCCGCGGCAGCTGGGGGACCGCGACCGACGGTCGCTTCGTGGCCTCGGGCGTTGCGAGGCCGTCGGTCGGATCCGCGCCGACCGGCGGCGCGGTCGGCGTCGCGCCCGGCAGGGACGACGTCGCCGCCGGCTCGAGCACCGCGTGATCGTCGTCGAGCTCGGTGACGATGAACGGACCCGATCCGACGGGCGTCCGACCGAACGGATGATCGGCGAGCGCTTCGATCGGGACGCCACCGAGCAGGTGGGCCGGCGCGATCGCCTGCGTCGTGAGCGCCAGGAAGCCGCCGAGCGGCGTGGTGAGGTCGAAGCGCACGGTCCGGCTGTTGACCGCCTCGGCCGTCACCTCGCGCCACGAGCCGGCGCCGGGACCCGTGTAGCCGGGGTCGCGGAGGACGTTGATCGTGAAGACGACGTCGGCCGCGGTGACCGGCCGGCCGTCGTGCCACCGGGCGTCGGGCCGGATCGTGAACGTCCAGGATTTGCCGGTCTCGTCGACGGTCCAGCGGTTCGCGAGGTCCGGCACGAACGTGTCGTCCGGCCCGAGCTGGACGAGGCCGCCAAAGGTGAGCGCGACGAGGTCGCGGTCGACCTGGGTCCGGGCGGCGAGGGGGTTGACCGCCGCGGGGCCGCCGAGCATGCCCTCCCGGTATGCCGCGACCGGCGGGATCGTCGGCGTGGGCGAAGGCACGGCCGCCGCCGGCGTGAACGCCGGCATCCCGATCGCGACCGCGATGATCGCGAGGAGGACGACGAGGGTGCCGATGAGGGCGTGGTCGAATCGGTTCATGGCCGGCAGGTG
>DASTVH010000408.1:0-2461 GCA_035759195.1 Candidatus Limnocylindrales bacterium | reverse complement strand
TACGGATCGAACTGCTCTATGCGGTGTCGTTCCTCCTCGGATCGGCGGTCGTGATCTTCATGGTCGCCTACCAGTCGTTCGTGCCGACGCTGGTCGGCCGCGCGCGGCTGGCCGAGGCGAACGCTGCCCTCGAGGCGACCTCGTCGCTGACGGCCGTCGCAGGACCGGGCATCGCGGGCCTCCTCGTGCAGTTCCTGACCGCGCCGGTCGCGCTGGTCCTCGACGCAGCGACGTACCTCGTCTCGGCCGCCCTGGTCGGCTCGATCCGGATCGCTGAGCCGCCGCCGATCCCCGCGGCCGAACGGCGATCACTGTTCGACCAGATTGGCGAGGGCGTCCGCGTGGTCCTCAGGAACCCGGTCCTTCGAGCCCTCGTCCGCGGCGGCGCGATTCACAATTTCTTCAGTCGGATGATCGACGCCCTGTTCGTCCTGTACGCGAGCCGCGAACTCGGGCTCGACGCGGCGACGATCGGCCTGGTCGTCGCGGCCGCCGGCCCGGGCTCCTTCGCCGGCTCGCTGATGGCGACGCGGCTGACCAACCGCGTCGGCCTCGGCCGGACGATATGGCTGATGCAGGCGCTCACCGGCCTGGCCAGGCTCCTCGTTCCGCTGGCCGCCGGCGGCGTGTTGTTGAGCGCCGTCAGCCTCGCCGCCTCGATGTTCCTGCTCGGTTTCGCCCGGACCGTCTTCAACGTCAATCAGCTCAGCCTACGGCTGGCGATCACGCCGGACCGGATGCACGGTCGGCTGAACGCGACGATGCGCTTCGTGATGTGGGGCGTGACGCCGGTCGGCGCGCTCGCGGGCGGCTTCCTCGCGACGACCGTCGTCGGGCTCCAGGGAACGCTGTACGTCGCGGCCGCAGGGGTTGCCCTCGCGACGCTTTCCTTCCTGAAGCCGGCCCTTCGGTCGCTGCGCCGGATCCCGGCCGCCGAGCCCGAGGGCATGGAGCCGGCCTGAGGGCCGCCCCGGCCTGAGGGCCGCCCATGTTCTCGCCGGCGCATGCGCCGGGTGCTTAGGAGCCGGCAGGAGCAGCCCGCGCCAGGTGTTGCGTGTGGTTTGCCGTCCTCCGATTCTCAGCCGGTGTCAGTCGGTCGATCGCTGATCGACGAGAGTGCTCGTTTCTTCACATCCGAGCGTGAACCATTCGCGAATTGACGCTTCGAGACGCGAATTCACGAGCTTTCACGCTCGATTGTTTCCGGATGACCGACGTGGTCGGTGAAGGCCTCCTCGGGCGCGCCACGGAGGGCAAGCGCGATGGCACCTTCGGGTTGACGAACCGGCAGCGGTCGATCAGCGAGCGTCGGCTCGGGCACCGGGCGCGCGGCGAGGACCGGGGCGCGACCCTCGCGAACGGCGAGGGAGGCCTCAACGAAGCCGTCGAACAGCGGATGCGGTCGCTCCGGCCGAGACTTGAACTCGGGGTGGAACTGGCTCGCGACGAACCACGGATGGTCCTCGAGCTCGACGATCTCGACGAGCCGACCGTCGGGGCTCTGGCCCGAGAGCACCATGCCGGCGGCTTCGAGCGTCTGGCGATAGCGGTTGTTGACCTCGAAGCGGTGGCGGTGCCGCTCGTAGATGACCTCCTGGCCGTAGACCGCCGCCGCCTTCGAGACCGGCGTCAGTCGGGCCGGGTAGAGCCCGAGCCGCATCGTCCCGCCCTTGTCCTCGAGCTCGCGCTGGTCGGGCATGAAGTCGATGACCGGGTGCTCGGTGAACATGTCGAATTCGGTCGAGTTGGCGTCGTTCGAGCCGGTGACCTGGCGGGCCAGTTCGATGACCGCGCACTGCAGGCCCAGGCACAGGCCGAGGTACGGCACGCGGTGGTCCCGGGCGTAGTGGGCAGCCAGGACCTTGCCTTCGATGCCCCGATGCCCGAAGCCACCCGGGACGAGGATGCCGGCCGCGCCGTCGAGCCGGTCGTGGAGGTTGTCCCGGGTCAGGGCCTCCGAGTCCACCCAGCGGACCTTCGCGTCGACCCCGTGCGCCCAGGCGGCGTGGCGCAGCGCCTCGGTGACGCTGAGGTAGGCGTCGGGCAGCTCGATGTACTTGCCCACGAGGGCGATCTCGAGGCTCGGCTTGGGCGCCTTGATCCGCTCGACGAGGGCGCGCCACGAGTCGAGGTCCGGCTCGACGTCGGCGTCGCCGAGGCCGAGCTCGCGGACGACGAGCCGGCCGAGGCCGGCCGCCTCGAACATCAGCGGCACCTCGTAGATCGTCTCGGCCGTCTCGGCCGGGATCACCGCCTCGACGTCGACGTCGCAGAAGAGGGCGATCTTCTCCCGAATCTCGTCGCTGACCGGATGGTCGCTGCGGAGGACGATGACGTCGGGCTGGATGCCGATGCCCCGCAGCTCCTTGACCGAGTGCTGAGTGGGCTTGGTCTTGAGCTCGCCCGTCGCGGCCAGCGCCGGCAGCAGCGTGACGTGGAGGTAGAGGACGTTCGCCCGGCC
>DASTVH010000407.1:0-4422 GCA_035759195.1 Candidatus Limnocylindrales bacterium | reverse complement strand
GGCCTCGACGAGCCGGCTGCCGACGAGGCCGTCGACCGGTGCGACGACCTCGTGCGGGACGCCGAGCATGTCGACCGCGCCGAGCCGGTCGCCGGCCCGCACCCGCGTTCCCGGACCGGCTTCGTCGCGGGGCTGGAAGATGCCGACGGCCGGGGACGTGGCCACGCTCCGGCCGTCGTCCCCCTCGGCGTCGGGTGGGCTGCCCCCGGTCTCGCCCGGGCCGACGGCGGCCAGGCCCGGCGTCGAGCCGTTCGTGGAGTGGCCGCCGGCGCGGCCATCGCGGGCCGAGCGATGACCCTCGAATGCCGCCGGCGCGTGGCCGTGCCCGGCGTGACCCGGCTGGGCCCGCGGGCCGCGCTCCACCGCCCGCCTCCCCTGCCCCGCGCCGCCGGCCGGACGCCGAACGCGAACCCGCCACGAGCCCTCGCGGACCTCGATCTCGCCGAGCCCGGTCGCGCCGAGCTTCGCGACGAGGGCCGGCAGCAGGTCGCCGGCCAGGCGGTCGATCGCCGCGTGGTCGGCGGCCCGCTCCATCGGACTGCGTTCGGGCGGGCTCTCGGCGTTCCGGGGGTGGGCTCGCGCCCTGCCGGCTTCGTCCCGCCCGCGGGACCGCTCCTCGGCCATCGATCAGACCTCGTCCCTGGCGGGCGGCTCGTCCCGGCCGGTCGCTGCGGGCCAGCGGCCGGGATCGAAGAGATTGCGCAGGCGATCGCCGATCCCGGGCCGCTCCGGGGGCGGCACGGGCGCCGTCGTGAGCTCGGTGTACGGTCCGAGCGAGCGGAAGCGCCGGTAGCGGGCCTCGACGAGCTCGTCGATCGGGATCCGGCCGAGCAGGTCGAGCTGCTCGACGATCACCGTCCGCAGCCGCCGGGCGGTCTCGTGGTGGTCGGTGTGGGCACCTTCGCCGGGTTCGGCGACGACGACGTCGACGACGCCGAGCGCCTGCTGGTCGGCGGCGGTCATCCGCATCGCGAGGGCCGCGGTCGGCGCCTCGTCGGCGCTGCGCCAGAGGATCGCCGCGCAGCCTTCCGGGCTGATCACCGAGTAGACCGCGTTCTCGAGGGCGACGACGACGTCGCCGACCGCGATCGCCAGCGCGCCGCCCGATCCGCCCTCGCCGGTGATGATCGTCACGATCGGCGTCCGAAGCCGGCTCATGAGCCCGATCGAGCGGGCGATCGCCTCGGCGATGCCGCGTTCCTCGGATTCCGCGCCGGGATGGGCGCCCGGCACGTCGACGAAGGTCAGGACCGGCATCCCGAACCGCTCCGCCAGCTCCATCGCCCGCATCGCCTTGCGGTAGCCCTCGGGATGGGGCATCCCGAAGCTGCGCCGGATGTTCTCCTCGGTGTCGGCCCCCTTCTGCTGACCGATCGCGACGACGCGCCGGCCGTCGATCCGGGCGAAGCCCGTCACGATCGCGGCGTCGTCGCCGAACAGCCGGTCGCCGTGGATCTCGACGAAGTCCTCGGCCATCTCGGTGAGGAGCTCGAGGGTCCGCGGCCGGCGCAGGTTGCGCGCCTGCTGGACGCGAGCCCATACGGCGGCACGGGGATCCGCGGTCGCGGACGCGCTGGCAGCGGCCCCGGGCCCGGCGGCGTCGCGGCCGCGGCCGAGCAGGCGGTCAACCACGACCGGGCTCGCGTTCGGGCGTGTCATCGGCGGGGGCGTCCGGCACGAGCCTCGCGTCGGCGGCCGGCACGTCCGGAACCGGCGCATCAGGAGCGGGCGGCGCGGCCGTTGGTGGGGCCGCGTCCCGACCGGCCGGGCCCGGTGCCGCACCCGCGGCCGGCGCCGGGCCAGGTCCGGGGCGGGCGGTCCGGGGCACGAGGGCCGCAGGCGGCAGCGAGGCGGCCGAGGCGGCGACGTTCCCGTTCGTCGGCGACGGTGGCGAAGGTTCGGCCTCGCCGGGCATGACGCGCTCGGCCAGGTTCGAGAGGAACGACAGCGGCCGGAACGACGGCAGGCCGATCGGTTCGGGGTCCTCGACGAACCCGTCCCGCCGGGAGACCGGAACGAGATAGCCGAGGATCGTCGCCAGCTCGGAGCGGAGCCGCGAGCGATGGACGACGCGGTCGAGGAAGCCGTGCCGGAAGAGGAACTCCGAGCGCTGGAAGCCGTCGGGCAGCTCCTGCGCGATCGTGCCGGCCGAGACGCGGGCGCCGGCGAAGCCGATGAGCGCGTTCGGCTCGGCGATGTTGATGTCGCCGATCGACGCGAACGAGGCGAACACACCGCCGGTCGTCGGGTCCGACAGGATGCTGATGTAGGGCACGCCGGCCGCCCGAAGCCGCTCGAGCGCGCCGATCGTCTTCGCCAGCTGCATCAGGGCGAGGGTACCTTCCTGCATCCGGGCTCCGCCGGATGCCGAGACGATGACGAGCGGCAGACGCTGGGCGAGGGCGTGCTCGGCGGCCCGGGCGACCTTCTCGCCGACCACGGCGCCCATCGAGCCGCCCATGAAACCGAAGTCCATCACGCAGATCGCGACGGGCCGGCCCTCGATCGTGCCGGTCCCCCAGACGGCCGCGTCGCGCAACCCCGTCGCGAGCTGCGCGGCCGCGACCCGATCCGGGTACGCCTTCTGGTCGACGAAACCGAGCGGATCGACCGACTGGAGGCCCGCGTCGCGCTCGACGAACGTCCCGTGGTCGAGGAGCAGCGCGAGGCGGGCTTCGGCCGAGAGCCGGAAGTGGTGGCCGCACGAGGGGCAGACCCGCTGGACCTTGTCGAGCTGCTTGTTGAACAGCATCTCCTCGCAGGAGGGGCACTTCGTCCAGAGGTCGGGCGGGTAGGCGTCGCGGCGGGGCCGGAACGACGGCAGCTTGATCGGCATCTCAGTCGGATTCCTCAGCCGGCGACGCCGCCGAGCCGGGCCTCGAGCGGCGGGATGCTCCAGCGCGGCGGGTCATCAGTCGAACCGTCCGGTCGTCGCCAGGCGAGCGGTGCGGACGGCGCGCGCGGCCCGGACCATCGGGCTGGCCGCACGACCCGGATGCGCGCGGCGCCACGCGACATAGACGGCGCCGGCGAGCGAGATCGCCGAGGTCAGCGCGCCGCCGATGATCAGCGGGCGGGCGAGCTCGCGCCGTTCCGTCTCGGGATCGTCCTCGCCGAACGGGTCGAACGCGTCGTCGAGCGGCGCTCCGGCGGCACCTCGAAGCGGCACGACCCGGCCCTCGCCACCGGCTGCCGCCGGCATCCGCATCGCAGCCGCCAGCTCGGCGAGGCGGGCCGCCAGGCGCTCCTCGAACCGGAACGAGGGGTGGACCCGGACGAGGTCGCGGCGGAGCCGGTCGGAGGCGTTCCGCAGGAGCGGGTCGAGCCGCGCGTCGGCCGGGCCGTGGTCGGTCCCGATCCGGGCCAGGACGCTCTCGAGGTAGAGGTCGGTCAGGAGCGCCTCGACTTCGGCCCCGTCCCGCTCGAACGCCGTCATCGCCCCGGATCGCCGCCGCGGTCGCGGCGGATGCCGTCCGCCCGGAAGCGGTCGGTCCGGCGCAGCTCGCCGGCGACGCTCCGCAGCGCCCGATGGATCAGCACCCGGACCGCTCCCTCCGAGCGACCCAGCACGCCGGCGATCTCGGCCGTCGACATCTCCTCGACGAAGCGCAGGACGACCGCCCGCCGCCGGTCGGCCGGCAACCGCCCGACGGCCCGCCAGGCTGCCGCCGCCTCGTCCCGGATCGCCGCGCCGCGCTCGACATCGAAGGGGTCGGCGACCGACGCCGCCGCCTCGATCGGCGCCTGCGGCCGGCGGCGCCGGCCCCGCCGCTGGTTCGCGACGACGTTGCGGGCGATCCGGAAGAGCCAGACCCTGAACGTCGACGCGCCGTCGCCATCGGCCGGCCGGGCCCGCTCCTCGAAGCGGCCGAGGTTCGCGAGCGCGGCGAGGAAGGTCCGCTCGGTGGCGTCCTCGGCCTCGTGGTGGTCGCCGAGCTCGTAGAACGCGTAGCTGTACACCTGGGCCAGGTACCTGCGGTAGAGGGCGTCGAAGCGGGCGGGATCCCGGCGGGCCTCCTCCACGAGCGCTCGATCGCGATCGAGGTGGCTGACCGCGGAGCCGGGCGAGCCGGACGTCCGTTCCGGTCTCGCTCTTCCAAACACCGGTCGGGTCATCGCGTTACACCTCGCCGAGGCGCAGGTGGCGGATCTCGCCGCTGACGACCCGGCGTTCGCCATCGGGTGCCCCCTCGTCCGCGACCACGAGCGCACCCGAGACCGGGTCGACCCGCAGCGCCCGGACGACCTCCGAACGGCCGCCGTGTGACTCGAGCCGGACGAGTCGCCCGTTCGTGAGCTGCCGCTCGCCGTAGTCGGCGACGTCGAAGCGGCCTGCCCGGAGCGCCTCGACCCGGACCTCGAGCCGCGAGGTGAACGCGTCGAGCAGGAGCGCGGGGTCGACCGGGCGCCCGCCGGACGCTT